>CAHJWK010000031.1 GCA_903642275.1 Chitinophagaceae bacterium | reverse complement strand
ATATGAGATAGAAACGGCGCTGCAATATAATTATCAAGCTGTAAGTTTAGGAAATACACGTTTGCGTTCCGAAACTGCCGGAATTGTTGCAACTTCTTTGCTTTGCAATCTTCATTAGAAAATGATCTCAATCAAATTATTTAAACAAAGCGTTTAAAAGATTTACTTTCGGCGACTAAATTTTTTTATGAAACATAAACTGCTTTATGTAATTGCTGCAATTGCGGTTACTGCATGCAATTCTGAAAAAAAACCTGTGCAAAAATTTATCGAAACAGGATACATGGATTCTTCGGTTAAGCCTGGTGATAATTTTTTCAGGTTTGTAAATGGAAAATGGATTGATACTGCAAAAATCCCTTCTACTGAAACAGGTATAGGTGCTTTTCTGGATGTTTATAACATAACGAAAAACAGGCTGCATACTATCTTGGATAGTCTTACAAACAGTAATTCAAAAAAGGGAAATATCGAACAGGAAGTTGGTGATTTTTATGCATCAGGAATGGATTCTTCGACCATTGAAAAGCTTGGTTATGATCCGTTGAAACCTACGCTTGCTCAAATTGATGCGATTAAAAACAGCGGCGACATTATGAAGTTTATTGCTGACCAGGCAAAGCTTGAAAATAACCTGTTAGTTGATTATTATATTGGTGCTGATGATAAAAACAGCAAAATAAATATTGCTGCGTTTAGCCAAACAGGCCTTGGCTTACCAGACCGTGACTATTATTTTAAAACAGATTCAGCAAGTATAAAAGTTCAGGATGCTTATAAAACGTACCTGAAAAAATTGTTTGTGTTAACAGGCGATGATTCCTCAAAAGCGGCTGTTGAAGTTGCAGAAATTTATAAGCTGGAAAAGCAAATTGCCCGAAGCCATAAAACAAATGTTCAGTTACGCGACCCGCAAAGTAATTATCATAAAATAGCCCTTGCAGATGCTGATAAACAAATGCCGGTAATAGCTTGGAAAACTCTGTTTGATAATCTTGGATTCAAAGCAGATTCATTTAATATTCAGCAACCGGGTTATTATACAAAGCTTAATGATTTATTAAAAGCAATTCCTGTTGATACATGGAAAGCATATTTGTGCAGCCATACAATTATGCGCAGGGCTGCAGCATTAAGCAGCAATTTTGTAAACGCTCAGTTTGATTACAATAAAGTACTTACCGGCCAACAGGAAATAAAGCCACGCTGGGAAAGAATGTATTGGTCAACTGATGGTAACCTTGGTTTTGCATTAGGAAAGATTTATGTAAAAGAATATTTTTCTGCGGATGCTAAAAAAAGAATAGATGAGTTAGTAAGCAATTTGCAAAAAGCGTATGAGGCAAGAATAAATAAGCTTACATGGATGAGCGACAGTACTAAAAAAATTGCTGTTGATAAACTGCATGCTTTTATTAAAAAGATAGGTTATCCTGATAAATGGAGACAATATGATGTAACCATTGATAAGAATAAATATTATGACAACCTGATGTCTTGCCATAAAGATGATTACAATTATAACTTAAAAAAATTAGGAAAACCGGTTGACAAAACTGAATGGGGAATGACACCGCCAACTATCAACGCTTATTACAATCCAACGTTTAATGAAATAGTTTTTCCTGCAGGAATTTTGCAGTTTCCGTTCTTTGATGCAAACGCGGATGATGCTGTAAATTATGGTGCAATAGGAATGGTGATTGGCCATGAAATGACACATGGATTTGATGATTGGGGTTCACAATATGATAAAGAAGGCAATTTAAAAAACTGGTGGAGCCATAATGATAGCTTGGAGTTTGTGGCTAGAACCAAAAAAATTATCAATCAATACAACGCCTATACAATGCTTGATACGATGCATATTAACGGCGCACTTACAACAGGCGAGAACAGCGCAGATTTAGGAGGTTTGAATTTAGCTTATGATGCATTTAAATTAACAAAAGAAGGGCAGGACACAACAAAGATTGATGGCTTTACACCAGACCAGCGTTTCTTTATTTCTTTTGCACAAATATGGCGTGATAAAGAAAAGCCAGAATTAGAAAGATTGTATATTAATGAAGACCAGCATTCTCCACCGTTATACAGGGTTAACGGACCACTGTCTAATTTTGAGCCGTTTTATAAAGCGTTTAATGTTACTCCACAAAATAAAATGTATAAGCCGGATAGTGCAAGAGTAAAAATCTGGTAGAAAATTTTTTGCAGATGTATCATCACACATTATTTTCGCTGTAATGAACATGAGGATAAAACATACAAAATGCACAAATAAGACAAAGTTTCTTAATGAAGGCATGTAAACTTGTATGTAAAATATAAATGAAAGCCTTCCAAAAACGGAAGGTTTTTTTAATATCAATTAAGAACAAAAAAAATGAAATTATGAAAGTTGCAGTTGTTGGCGCAACCGGTTTGGTCGGTTCAAAAATGTTACAGGTTTTAGAGGAAAGAGATTTTCCGGTTTCAGAATTATTACCTGTAGCCAGCGAACGTTCTATTGGTAAGGAAATAGAATTCAGGCAAAAAAAATATAAAGTTGTTTTTTATGAAGATGCCATAGCTGCAAAACCTGCAATTGCTTTATTTTCTGCCGGCGGGGAAACTTCACTTGAGTTAGCGCCAAAGTTTGCCGAAGCAGGAATAACAGTAATTGATAACTCAAGCGCATGGCGCATGGATGCAACTAAAAAATTAGTTGTACCAGAAATTAATGCAGATGTATTAACGCCCGAGGATAAAATAGTTGCTAACCCTAATTGTTCAACTATACAAATGGTGGTTGCATTAAATCCGTTGCATAAAAAATATAAAATAAACAGAATTGTAGTCAGTACGTATCAAAGTGTTAGCGGCACAGGTAAGAAAGCAGTTGATCAATTATTTAATGAAAGAAAAGGTGTAAGTGACGGACCGATGGCGTACAAATACCAGATAGATTTAAATGCCATTCCGCAGATAGATGTCTTTCTTGAAAATGGTTATACAAAAGAAGAAATGAAAATGGTGAATGAAACAAAAAAAATTATGCGTGATGACAATATTCTTGTTACGGCAACTACGGTGCGCATTCCTGTTATTGGCGGCCATAGTGAAAGTGTAAATGTTGAATTTGATAATGAGTTTGATATTAAAGAAGTAATTGAAATTTTAAGGGGAGCACCTGGTGTTATTGTACAGGATGATCTTGTTAAGCAAATGTATCCAATGCCTTTATGGGCACATGAAAAAGATGAAGTTTTTGTTGGCAGAATAAGGCGCGATGAGACAAGGCCGAATACTTTAAACTTATGGATAGTAAGTGATAATTTACGTAAGGGTGCTGCAACCAACGCCATTCAAATTGCAGAGTATTTATTGAAGCAGGATTTGTTATAATATCAATTTAATTAAAATAAAAGCTGGTTAGAGTTCTTTAAGAAAATTGTTAACTATTATCTCACACTCATTTTAGAATACAAAGGATGGCGCAGGTTGGTATAGCCCATCATATCAACCTTAATGCTGCCAACTGCAATAGGGCTTTCTATACGTAAAGGAATGTGGTTAGGATCATCGCTTACCCAAACATTCATTTTTTCGCCGCCTTCAAAAATGGTTCCTTTTACAAGCAATGGTTTAAACTTAATTGCATGAAATTTTCCATATTTGGTTTTAATATCTTCCTTGCCTAAATAACGTATATAAAGGTTATACACTTCATTATCCAAAAACATAAAAAAAGGTATTTTATCATTTACCTTATATTTATTAAAATCAATATTGCGTGCATAATAAATAGAGCTCAAAACATCCTGCACACAATTGGGTACTTTATACTCACCCTTAAGTGTTGTAGCGGTATTGTTTTGCTGGTTGAAGGTTACATTTTCTGTTTTTTTATATCCGCCTTCATCCACACTGCGAATAAATTTTAAGGGCTGTAAGTAAGTTGTATCAAAATAGCTTTCGTACCTGTCTCTTACTTTAAATATAAAATCATAGCTTGGATTTGATGTGCCTAAGCCAATTACATGATAAACTGGTTTATTATCTAACCGCTCAAGCCTGTTTGAGAATGTAGCTGTGCCGGCGTTTATATATAAGCCAATTACATTATAAAATATTTGAAAAGTAAGTGTTTCATTTGCAGCAAAAGCTGAGTTGCGTATGCCGCAAAAATCATCTCCAGCAGAAAGCCTGCAGTAAGTACAAACACTTAATATAATAAGACAAATTTTTTTCACTTTATTTAGTATGCTGCTTTCCAAAAATTTTTACGTTCAATAAAAACAAACTTCCCAATATTGAAGGAATGATAAGATTAACAAACCAAACTAACGATGTGGTTGCCACTACTCCAAAAATATCCGGCGTAATCAATCCAAATAACTGGCTACCTGCTTCACTTCTTATGCCAATATCTGCAAACGGAATAGTTGGCAGTATTGCAAGAATAAGAAACAGAACGCAAGTTGTGCTAATAGCATCAGCAATGCCAATCTTCACATGAAACAACTGCAGTACTATTATATATTGAACTAAAAAAACCAGAAAACGTAAAAAAGATAAGTACAATATTCTTGTTAATTCTTTCCAATGAAATGTTTCAAGGCTTTGTATAAATAATTTATACTTATACACGAAAGGAATTTTTTCAAATAACTGCATGAGCCATGATAAGCGGAAATAAATTACTATCAATACCATTGTACCTAAAGTTATCATTGATATAATTCCATCAAGCCAAAGAAAAGATAGGCCCTGCATTTGCGGTTGTGTTTGCCATGTAGAATTACGTAAATAAATTACAGAAAGTAAGCCGGCAATAAGTGTTACTATTAATTGTGCCATGCTGCCCGCAATGTTTAATGCAACTGAACGTAAGCGGTTTCCTTCTTTCATATATAAAGCCCTTGCCGGGTACTCGCCAAAGCCATTTGGTATAAATAAAGACAATGCAAGACCTGATAATATTGCTTTTACAGATGTTAAAAAGTTAACCTTTTGAACAGGTCTCATAAGTAGTTGCCACTTGCGGCTTTCTATGCCCCAGTTAGCACAAAGCAATATAAACAAAGAGATAAGTTTCCATGCATTTTGCTTTGTAAATACACTTTTAAAAATGATGAGTTTTTCATGCAGGTTTGGTTGATTTTTTACTTTTGTATAGATGATAAATGCAAGTATTATAAACAGTAAAGGACCAATGACATAGTTTAATATGGTTTTAAATTTTTTCTGCAGATGTTGTATCTATGAATCCGCAAAAATATTTCAACATACAATAAATTATATTTTTATTTATTAAGATGGATGTAATTATTTTGACAATAATTAAATCATTAGCCTCATTATTATTATTTTAAAAGCAGGTATGTAATTATACGATGAGTATTAATGAAACAAAACTTATTAATACTCGTGTAAAAACATATTCAGCTTATCAATGCATTGATTGCCTTTGATATCCTTAAAGCGCAAATGGATTTGGCGGGAATAGAACCCAATGCCTTCAAAATGATTATTAGTGCTGCAATACTATGTTGTATTAAATAGATTTTCTGTTTTGTTTTATCAATCGTAACATCTGTAAACAAACGGCAATAAAAATTAAACCAAACCCGGCAAAAAAATATCGACTTAAAGTTTTGTTCTCATGATAAATAATAAAGGCAAGTATAATTCCATAAACAGGTTCTAATGTAAGTGTTAGGTTTACAGTAAACGCACTTACTCTTTTAAGCGCTTTTATATATAGCATGAACGTTAAAATGGTACAGCACCAGCTTAAAATAATAAGCCAGAGCCAGTCAAGATGCTGCGGAAATTTATAGATTGAAGGAAACAAGTAATTGTACAACGGTAGCAATAAGCTTAAGCCTAAAAAACCACCTGTTAACTGGTATAGTGTTATTGTTTTAGGCGCATAGTTAGTTGTGAATTTTTTATTCATTACAGAAACAAAAACAGCTAATACGGCGGCAAGTAATCCCACATAAATACCAATAGAATAAGACAGGTTAGTACAATAAATTAATATAATGCCAGCTAAGGCAAATAAGCCTAAAACCAGTTCAGATACATTTATTCTTCGCCTTAAAAATATGGGTTCGACTATAGCACTTAATAAACCGGTGGTGCTTAAGCAGGTTAATGCAATAGAAACATTAGCGTATTTAATACTACCATAAAAACAAAGCCAGTGTAATGCGAGTAAGGTGCCGATAAGTGCAATCTTAATAAAATCTCTAAAAGATATTTTGGTTATTCTTTTTTGAAAATAAAATAATAGCCACAAGCTAACTGCAGTTATAAGCATACGCCACCAAACAAGCCAGCCTTCATTTAACAATATGGTGCGGCCAAGCACGCCTGTAAAGCCCCAAAGAAAAACAGCTATATGCAAACGAATAAGTGCATTTTTCATTTGGCAGTACAACTAAAGAACAGAGGTTATCCACCAGATATTTCCAAACGGGTCTTTAACACCTCCGGTTCTGCCATAAGACTGATCACTTAATTCTGTAACAGTTGTTGAACCTTTGTTAAGCGCTTTTTTATAAGTTACATCCGCAGCTTCAACATAAATAAATAAGCTTGCGGAACCTGCCGCGTATTGCTCTGTACTTTCTGCAAGCATAATTATGCTGTTGCCGATTTTTAATTCAGCATGCATAATTAATTTTTCATCCCGGATGTGTTTATTTATAACTTCTGCATTAAAAACATCCTGCATAAATTGTATAAATGTTGCTGCGTTATTTACTATCAGGTATGGTGTTACTGCTGGATAATCTTTAGGGATAGTGCTCATTTAAATTCTAGTTTTAAGATGATTATTAGTATTTATTAAGACTGTTTTTAAATTTCTTTCACCTGATTGCCGGAATTTATTAGCCTTTTAATTAACTGAAGGTTTTCTGACTTTTGAGAGCTTTCCTTCTTCAAATAATTTTTGTAAAGCTAAACTCCAATCCGGCAATGTTGATTCAGATTGAGTCCAATGAAAGTACGAAGCTTCATTATACCACACAGGCAGCTTTTGCATAGCTTTTCTATTTGCTGCTGAATTACGAAATGTGCGCATCGGGTTGTCATCTTTCCACATGGTAAGTGTCCAGAAAGCAAGATTCCTATCTATCAATTCTTTACCTGTCAGGAAACCTTTTATTGATACAAGTTGTTTTACAGATGCTTCATGTGCACGAATAAATGGAAGCAAATTAAAAACTGATTTTGTTTTGAGTCTTGTTATTGATGAAGAGCATGAAGCTTTAATGTATTTCCAGTAAAAGTAAATTGGAAATAATTATAAAAAAGTACAAGAATCATTTACATGCTGCTGTTGGTTTGTATAAAAATCAATTAAACAATCATGCAATATTGCTATCATTAAAATAAATCTTAAACGTTGTGCCGGCTCTTACTTTACTTTCCACTTCAATGGAACCACCCATTGCTTCAATTTGATTTTTAGTAATGAATAACCCTATACCTTTTGCATCATTATTACCATGAAATGTATTATACATCCCAAACAATTTTTCACCATGTTGTTTTAAATCAATTCCTAATCCATTATCAGTAACAGTAAGCAATGTATATCCAGGTTTTTTAACTGAAGATAATTTAATAAAGGCGGGCACTTCTTTCGATCTGTACTTTATTCCATTAGTTATAAAATTGAGCAATATGCTGTCTAAATAGGCAGGTACTGCTTTAATAGCAATAGCTTCATCAACTTCGTTTATAAAGCTTACTTTGTTTTCTATTAAAAGCGCCTGTATATTATCATGCACTTTTTTTATGGCTGCATTTAAATTAAGGGTGTGCAACTCATGTTTAACTTTTGTATTAACGGCTACTACTTCATTTAGATTCGCAATTGTTTCAGTTAAGTTTTTTGATGCTTTTTTAAGCTGATCTAAAAACTGTTTTTTTAGATCTTCATTTGTTTCTTCTATCAAAAAATTTATAAGCATTGAAAAATTACTGGAATGCGATCTTAAGTTATGCGAAACAATGTGAGCAAAATTTAACAGGCGTACATTTTGTTCGCCTGTTACTTCAATCAATGCTTTAAGTTCTTTTTCATTTTTCTTCCTCTCATTTATGCCATAACTAATTCCTAACAAAGCTGTGATTTCATTATTATTATTTTTCACCGGTATTTTAGAAGTAAGAAACCAATTTTCAGTACCATCGTATTTTATACTTACTGTTTCTTTGTCTATTATTGATCTACCGGTAGTAAATACTTCCTGGTCTTCTTTTAAAGAGATAATTGCAGTGTTTTCAGGATAAAGTTCAAGATCGCTTTTGCCTAAAATATCTTTATCGCTTTTGTAACCAAGGTATTCAACTTCTTTCCTGTTCACAAGAATTTTTTTTGAATTACGATCCTTAAGGAAAACATTTAAAGGCAGGTTATCAATCAAGGTGTGTAATAATTTACGTTCATCTTTTAAAGTCTCTTCATTCTTTTTCCTGTTTTCAATATTCATGATATGCGCAATAAAATACAATGGTTTTCTTACTGCATTTTTTACAAGCGAAACAGATAATAAAATCCAAACCAACTGGCCGTTTTTACGAACGCATCTTTTTTCAAGCTGATAACTTTGTATATCGCCTTTAAGTAAAGCGCTTATGTAAAGCAGGTCTGTTTTACGATCTTCAGCATAAATAATTTCTTTGAAATTTGATAGTAAAAGTTCTTTCTCGCTATAGCCCGCAATATCGCAAAGTGTTTGATTTACTTTTATCCATTTACCTTCTGTTGAGATTACTGCAATGCCGATAGGTGCGTAATGTAATGTTTGCTTAAAAACTTCTTCGCTTTCTGCCAGCTGAATATCTTTTAATTTTTGAGCATTGATATCCTGAAATATACCATACATCCTTACGCAAATGCCATCAACAAATTCGGGTTCACCTTTAGCTCTTACCCAACGCTCATTACCTTTTGCAGTAATTATCTTAAGCTCTGTATCATAAGCCGTTCCTTCATCAATTGCCTGTTGAAACAATAATGAAATTTTTTCTCTGTCGGCACCAGATTTATAAAAATTAATTGCTTTCTGCACATTTGGTATAAAATCAGCAGTTACTTCATGTATCTCTTTTGTAACTGGTGTCCATGAAAGTATATTGCTTAAAAGATCTATTTCCCATCCGCCTACTTTGCCTACTTTGCTTGATTCATTAAACAACTGCAGCATTCTTTCAAGGTTGAGTTCCCTTTCTTCAGATTCAATATTTTTTCTCCTGAGTTCCAGCAACTTCATTACCTGATTAGAAAGTATTTTTAAAGATGACAGCTGATCTTTGGTTAACTTTCGAGGCTTACTATCTATCACACATACGGCGCCTAAAGCAATACCTTCTTCATTTATCAACGGCATACCTGCGTAAAAAATAACGTGAGGATCGCCGGTAACAAGCGGGTTATCTGCAAACCGCTGATCAGACCGTGTATCGGTAACTATAAAAATTTCGTCAGGCTTGTTTATGGCATGTGCGCAAAAAGAAAATTCGCGTGGCGTTTCTCTGTTTTTCAAACCATGATTAGATTTAAACCATTGACGTTTTGAATCAATCAACGTAATTGCAGAAACAGGTGTATTACAAATTTGAGAAGCAAGCTTTGTGATATCTTCAAAATCCTTTTCCGGCAGTGTGTCTAAAATAGAATACTCATGTAAAGTTTTAATCCGCTCTGCTTCATTAACCGGTATATCTGGATCTGTCATACAGATAAATTGGATTTTCTATACTAACGCAAAATAAACATATATGTTTTATGCCTAAATAAATGATGACTGATAAGCTATATGATAAAATTATTTTAATTTGCCATTGCTAAACACAAGGAAACTTTCATTGCTTATGCGGCTGCCCGGTCTTGTATTTTTTATTTTAGTCCCAATTATAACATTCAGCCAGGTTGATTTGAACAACGGGCTTATAGCTTATTACCCATTTAATGGTAATGCCAATGATGCCAGTGGTAACGGTAATAACCCCATCTTTAATAATGCTACACTCACTTCGGACTATTACGGTAAAGCAAATAGCGCGTATCATTTTAATGGTGTGGATAATTATATAGAAGTACCGAACAGCAACAGCTTAAACACAGGTAATGCAATATCAATTTGTGCATGGGTAAAGCCAACGGGATTTTATTATGGGCCTTGCCATGGTAACAATGTTTTAATGAAAGGCAATACCGATAGTGATTCAGGAATATATTTTATAAGATTTGATGATGCGCTATATACTGGAACTAATTGTAGAGTAGAAATACCAGATACAATTCACCAAACTTACTATGGCAGCAGTATAGGATTATCTCCGATTCAAGATACACCGTTTGCACAAAAAAACATTTGGCATAGCGTAGTTTACACTTATGATGGTATTGACGCAAGGTTATATATTGATTGTAATTTGATTCTTGACACTAAAGTATCTGGTTTAAATTTTACCAATACCAGTGATTTATTTTTAGGAAGATTAAATGATATCAATTTCCCTTATTGGTTGAATGGTGACCTTGATGAAGTTAGAATTTATAACCGGCCATTGAATGCAGATGAAGTAAAAACCTATTCATTTGGATGTGCAAAAGTTGAACCTTGCAGTAATTGGGCGCAGTTTGCAGGTGTCGATCCAAACGATCCAGGTGTTCAAATTGGTGATTTGGATATACCTGGTAATAAAGTAACAGTAGAAGCTTTATTTAATAGAACTGATTCTTATGATCCTGGTTCTTATGGTGGTGATATAGTTTCTAAACATACAGATCCTACAGACGTAAATTATCTACTCCGGCCTACACGTGCTGAAATTACTACAACAACAGGATGGCATAGTACACCAGATGTATGCAATTTTTCATTGAATAAAACATATCACGTAGCGATGGTATATGATGGGGAAACATTAAAATTTTACAGGAATGGATTTTTAATGAGCCAAACACCTTGTACTGGTGATATGATTTTAAACAATTGGATTACAACGATTGGTTCTACCGCGGCACCATCAGATCATAACCCAACTCAGTTTCATGGTTATATTAACGAAGTACGAATATGGAATACAGCAAGGACACAAAGTGAAATTAATACGCACATGAATCAGCCGCTTTCTAATCCAGCTACTCAAACCGGACTTTTAGCTTATTATACTTTTGATAATTTAAAAAACAAACAAGGAAATTCCCAGTGGGATGGAAGTTTATTAAATGATGGCACTATAAATCAAACTAATCCAGAGTGCAGTTTCGTTGCAGATTCATGTGGATATAAACCTCAAAATGTAACTGCAGGTTTTACTTCTCCAGATACAGTATGCATTGGCAAATCTCTTCAGTTTGTAAACACTTCTCAGAATGCGAGTAACTATTATTGGAATTTTTGCGCTGCTGATTTTAATACTACTCCAGATGCATCTAATCTAAGTAATCCTGGAAATACACTAAATGCTCCTGTATTTATGGATTATATTCTTGATGATAATAAAAATTATTATGGTTTTGTGTCTAACCATTTAAATGGGCATTTAATAAGATTGAATTATGGAGTATCACTTTTAAATACTCCTGCTGCTGAGGATCTTGGTAACATTGATGCAATTCCAAATTATGCGGAAGGCATCCAGACAGAAAAATTAAATGGCAAATGTTATGTTTTTATTGTTTCAGGTGGTGATGTAAATGGAAGTTCATCAGTTTTACTGAGAATAGATTTTGGGAATTCATTTGCAAATACACCAACTGGTATCAATCTTGGGAATATTGGAAACTTAAACTACCCTCATGACCTTTTTATTACTCAGGAAAATGGTAATTACTATGGTTTTACTGCGAACATAAATGATAACACAATTACACGTTTTGATTTTGGCGATGATTTATCCAATACTCCTGCTGGTATAAATCTTGGTGATATTGGTGATCTTAATTATCCGTGTGGATTTAGCTTTATTAATCTTAATGGAAATTGGTATGCATTTATAACAAATCGAAATAATAATTCTGTAAGTCGGTTAGATTTTGGAAATGCTCTAACAAATTTACCTACTGGTTTGAATGTTGGAAATCCGGGAAATTTCTTAAACAACCCAAGAGATATTTCTCTTTTTGAATCATGTAGTGGAATTATTGGCTTAATTGTAAATGAGGAAAACGAGCAGACTGGCACCATCACAAAACTTAATTTTAATTCAGATATTACTTCTTCACCGTCGGCGAAAGATTTAGGAAATATTGGTGGTATTGTTTTTCCTCATTCTATAACTAAATTTTTCCTTGAAGGAAATGATATATATAGTTTTATTCCAAATGTTACAACCAGTACTTTAACGCGGATAAGATATGTCGGATGTAATAGTTCCAGTATTCCTTCTTCCACTTTGCAAACACCGCCTTCTGTTAGTTATAGTCAGCCGGGTGTTTACAATGTAAATTTATTGGTTGATATTGGCTTGCCTACCGAAACATCTTTTTGTAAGCAGATAGTTGTAAAAAAATGTGATAGCTGTACGCTTAAAGTTAGCGCAGGAAAAGATGTATCAATTTGTTATAAAGATTCAACCCAACTTAATGCTGCAGGTGCTATTTCTTATAACTGGAAAACATCAACAGCTTTAAGCGATACAACTATTTTAAATCCTGTTGCCGAACCATTAATTACAACGGAATTTGTTGTTACAGGATATGATAGTAATAAAACATGCTCAAGCAAAGACACTGTAAAAGTTAGTGTCTTGCCGCTGCCTGTTTTTACATTAAGTAACGATACATCAATTTGCAGCGGCAGTACGCTTCAATTATATGCTATTAGTAATAATTATTATCACTATCATTGGTTTCCACCAAATTATCTTTCTGATACTGCTATTGCAAATCCTACATCTAATCCTGCTGATACAATCAAATATTTTGTTACAGCTAATGATTCTGAGAATTGCAGGTCAACCGACAGTGTACAAATAAATGTTGTACCTAAACCCATAGTTTCAACAATAAATGATACAAGTTTTTGTATTGGCACAAATGTATCCCTGATTACAAATGCAACAAATGCAAACAATTTTATTTGGAGTCCTTCTTCTGGTTTAAATAGCAGCACTATTCAAAGTCCACAAGCAACACCAACATCATCAACTTTATATACTGTTATTGCTTCAAATGTTTTATGCAGTGTAAAAGATTCTGTAAGGCTTACTGTTTTTTCATTACCAAATGTTTCGGCAGGCAGCGATACTATAATTTGTACAGCAGGTATTGCACATCTGCATGCAAGTGGTGCAATAAATTTTTTTTGGTATCCTGACTTAAATATATCTGATATAAATTCAGCCAACCCTTTTGCAACTCCATCCGGCACTACAACTTATTATGTCAAAGGCACTGATAAAAACAATTGTATCAATTTTGATTCTGTCATAGTTTTATGGCATGAAAATCCTGTGTTCTCGATAACTCCGCAGGATTCATCAATATGTTCAGGCAAATCTATAACACTGACCGCTTCGGGAGGAGATATTTACAGTTGGTCTCCGGTACGATCACTTTCAGATTCAACTTCAGCAAAAACATCAGCGCATCCAACAACAACAACCCAATATTCTGTTCATATATATGACAGTACCTGTAAAACCTCAAATACACTAAATTCTACAATTGCGGTTAAATCCATGCCTGATATAACTGTCACTAAGTCTAATGATATTGATTGTTCTGATTTGACGGCACGGCTGAATGCAAGTGGCGGCAATTCTTACAGCTGGACTCCGACAACTTATATTGATAATCCTCAAATTGCAAATCCTGTTGTCAATCCATTATCCAATACAACATATGTTGTAACAGTTACCAATACTGATAATTGTGTTGCTCAGGCTTCAATTTTAATAAACTCATCTGTAGGTAATATGGGTTTTTATGTTGCCAACGCATTTACGCCAAACGGAGATGGATTAAATGATTGTTTTGGTTTACGTTATTGGGGTACACCGGCAACTTTTGATATGGAAATATTTGACAAATGGGGAATGCAGGTATATCATTCAAAAAATATAAATGAATGTTGGGATGGTACTTATAAAGGCAGGAAGCAAGGATCAGGCGTGTATGTATATATTATAACAGCAACTTCAATTTGCACTCATAACAACGTATTTAGAAAAGGTACAGTAGTGTTGATACGATAGCTTTACTAACTGTTTAAGTTATTACTTACTTTCGCGCCCTTATCAATCAGTTTAATGAACGATCCAATCAAAGATTTCCTTGAAGAAAAAACTGTTAGAATAAAAAGTTACGAAAGCAACAAAAACTTAAGAAAAGCTGCTTCAGTTTTTAATATTGAATCAAATAAAGTCCAATATTCATATAACTTTTCCTGGATGGGCAGGCCAATCATTCAATATCCGCAGGATATGATTGTGATGCAGGAAATAATCTGGGACGTTAAACCAGATTTAATTATTGAAACAGGCATTGCACATGGTGGTTCATTAATTTATTATGCATCAATTTTAGAATTGATTGGTAAAGGAGAAGTTTTGGGAATTGATATTGATATACGTCAACATAACAAGATTGAAATTGAAAAGCATCCCATGTTTAAACGTATTAAAATGATAGAAGGTTCTTCTATTGATGAAAACACGGTACAACACGTTAAGCAAATTGCTTCAAACAAAAAAAATATTATTGTTTGTCTTGATTCTAATCATACACATGAACATGTATTAAATGAACTTAAGTTATACTCACCTCTTGTATCTGTAAACAGTTACATTGTTGTTTTTGATACCATAGTTGAAGACTTGCCGGAAGGTTACTTTTCACAACAAAGACCCTGGGGCATTGGCAATAATCCTCGCACAGCAGCTGATGAATTCTTAAAAACAAATAATAATTTCATTGTTGATGAAACCATAGACAATAAGATATTAATAAGCGTAACGCCTCGCGGATATTTAAAAAGAATTATGTAATGGCTGATAAAGCTTGGGTAAGTTTTTGTATTAGTACTTATAAGCGACCAGAATTATTAACACAACAGCTTACTCTTCTTTTAACTCAAACTTTTAAAGACTTTAATATTATTATTTCAGATAATGATCCTGATGCTTCTGCTAAAATAGTTTGTGAATCTCTAAATGATCAAAGGATAAAGTATTACAACAATGGTGATAATCTCGGCATGATCAAGAGCTTTAATAAGAGCATTGAAAGAGCTGAAACAGATTACATTGTAATGGTAACAGATGACGATCCTATTGAACCGGAATTTTTATCTTACTTCTATAATATTTATAAACAGCATCCTCAGTATTCTATTTATTGTGGCTTTGCCAGAAAAAATAAACGTCCGTTAAAAATTGAATATATTAATAAAAAAAATTTTATTCAGGAGATTATAGATCCTGCTAAAACGTATGATCTATTATGGTCTAGTAGTGTTATTAAAAAAATTGATGCAATATCAGTTGGCTTGATTCCAGACTATGGAAGCCCGCATTTAGCGGATCATGCGTTTTTAGCTTTGGCCGGAAATGTAAATGGTGGCGTTATTGTAAATAAAATGTTTAGTTCAATCACATCACATAATACGAATTTTTCTAAATCGCATTTTGAATCTTATTTGTCAGGATGTAAGG
Source organism: Chitinophagaceae bacterium (assembly GCA_903642275.1). GTDB lineage: Bacteria > Bacteroidota > Bacteroidia > Chitinophagales > Chitinophagaceae > Parafilimonas. The sequence continues at coordinate 23,313 of CAHJWK010000031.1, read as the reverse complement.
GTTTTTATCAAATATTTTCAGGACTAAACTATTCGTCTAAAAAAATTGCTTCAAATGTCGCTTCAAAACATTTGCAAAAATGGTTTATTGGCTGCGTATTTAATCTAAAGAAGTATTATACCATTAAAAAGCCTGACTCCAATCTTGTAATGCAGATAAATGAATTTGCTGATACAATATTAAAGTTAGACTTTATGAAAAAATTTAAATTCAGGTTTAAGGCAAAAGAGTTTATTTTTCAAATTAAAAAGAAATCAGGATTACTCTCCTGATTTTTTAATAATCATTCCTTTTACTTTGCAGCAAAATCAGATAAATTGAAGGTTGTAATTTTTGCAGGCGGCTTAGGTACAAGGCTCGCAGAAGAAACAGAAGTTCGTCCCAAGCCAATGGTTGAGATTGGTAGTAAGCCGGTGCTTTGGCATATCATGAAAATTTACAGCACGCATGGGTTTAATGAATTTATAGTTTGTTTGGGGTATAAAGGGTTTTTTATAAAAGAATATTTCATGCAATATTTTTTGCACAACTCCGACTTAACAATTGAATTAAAAAACAATAAAGTTGACATTCATTCTTCAAACGCTGAATCATTTACGGTAACGTTGGTGGAAACAGGCTTAAATACTAAAACTGCAGGCCGTTTAAAAAAGGTTCAGCGTTATGTGGGTAAAGAAGATTTTATGCTTACTTACGGCGATGGCGTTGCTGACATCAATATTAAAGAGTTGCTTGCGTTTCATCAATCACATGAAAAAATTGCAACGGTAACTGCAGTACAGCCTGAAGGCAGGTTTGGCAGTATGGAAATTGAAGATGATGGTATTGTTGATCATTTTAAAGAGAAGCCAAAAGGAGATAACAAATGGATCAATGGTGGATTTTTTGTTCTGAAGCCGGACGTGTTTAGTTATTTAAATGATGCAAATATTAATGAGATAATGTGGGAAGATGCGCCTATGCAAAACCTTGCAAACGATAAACAGTTGGTTGCTTACAAGCATACCGGTTTTTGGAAACCAATGGACGCGTTACGCGATAAAATTGAATTGGAAAATCTCTGGCAATCAGGTAATGCAAAATGGAAAACCTGGTAATGCAGATTGTGCCATATTATAGAAATAAAAAGGTTTTTATAACAGGTCATACTGGTTTTAAAGGTGCGTGGTTAACTGCCATATTACACACTTTAAATGCTGATATAAAAGGTTATGCTTTGGAGCCGGAATACATTGACGGCTTGTATAATGCACTTCAACCAATCATTAACATGCAAAGCGTTTTTGCAGATATACGCGATAGAAAAAGATTGCAACAGGAGATTGAAAATTTTCAGCCTGATTATATTTTTCACCTGGCTGCACAACCGTTGGTTAGACGTTCATATGAAATTCCTGCTGAAACTTTTGATATAAATGTAACAGGTACTGCAAATGTTTTAGAAGCAGTTATCAATCTTAAAAAGAAATGCAATGTTGTTCTCATTACTACAGATAAAGTATATGAGAACAAAGAAGATGATTCAATTTTATATAATGAAGACGATGCGCTTGGCGGTTATGATGCTTACTCTGCAAGCAAAGCATGTGCGGAATTAGTAATCTGTTCATTCAGAAATTCATTCTTCAATATAAAAAGTTATGATGTGCATCAGAAAGCAATTGCTAGTGTGCGTGCCGGTAATGTAATTGGTGGCGGCGATTGGAGTAAAGACCGCATCATTCCTGATGTTGTTCGTTCATTAAAAAATAAGGTTCAAATTAAAGTAAGAAACCCAAATGCAGTTCGTCCGTGGCAGCATGTGCTTGACCCTTTAAGTGGTTATCTGTTATTAGGCGGAATGTTGAATGATGACATTCAGAAGTATTCAAAAGCTTACAATTTTGGTCCTTTACCAAATGATCATTTAACGGTAAAAGAATTGGTTGAAAAAGCAATAAAAATTTGGGATGATGGAAGTTGGAAAGATACATCTGATGCATCAGCGCCACATGAAGCGGGTTTATTAAAGCTAAGCATTGAAAAAGCACAAAAAGAACTAAAATGGCGACCAAAATTAAACGCCAAACAAGCAATTGAATACACAATTGATTGGTATAAGCAGCCTGCTGAAAAGCTTGCTGCATACACGTTTCAGCAAGTACAAGAATATTTTGCCTTATGATATTCACGGAAACAGAATTGCCAGGCAGTTATACAATCCAACTTCAGCCATTCACTGATGAACGTGGTTGGTTTGCACGATATTTTTGTAAAGATGAATTTAAGAAAATCGGTCATGCAAAAGAGTGGCTGCAAATGAATCATTCATCAACAAATAAAAGAGGTGCAGTACGTGGAATGCATTACCAGTTGCAGCCATTCAGTGAAATAAAAATGATACGTTGTATTGCAGGTGCAGTGTTTGATGTAATTATTGATTTGCGAAAAGATTCATCAACGCTTTTGCAATGGTTCGGTGCAGAGCTTTCAGCAAAGAACAAAAAAATGATCTATATACCGGAAGGCTTTGCTCATGGCTTTCAATGTTTAACTAATAATTGCGAACTGCTCTATCATCATACAGAATATTATAAACCTGATGTTGAAGGCGGAATAAAACATGATGATCCAAAAATAAATATTCAGTGGCCGTTAGATATTACAGTTATTTCAAAAAGAGATAAATCCCATTCTTATCTTGACGAAAATTTTAAAGGAATTTAATTATGCAATGCAGGTTTTGTAAAACAGAACTCGAAAATGTTTTTATTGATTTATTCAACTCACCGGCATCTAATTCTTTCCTTACAAAAGAGCAATTAAATGAACCGGAAATTTTTTATCCGCTTAAAGTTTATACGTGTTCAAATTGTTTTTTGGTGCAGGTTGATGAATATAAAAAATCGGATGCCATTTTTAATAATGATTATGTTTATTATTCATCTTATTCAACAAGCTGGCTGGCACATGCAAGGCAATATGTTGAGTTAATGACTAAGCGTTTTAACCTGGATGAGAATTCAACGGTTATTGAGATTGCATCAAATGATGGTTATCTTTTGCAATACTTCAAACAAAAAAATATACCGGTTTTAGGCATCGAACCAACCGCAAATACGGCGCAGGTTGCAAAAGAAAAAGGTATTGAATCTTTGGTTGATTTTTTTGGTGTTCGATTAGCTGAAACGCTTGTTGGTAAAAGCATTCAGGCTGACTTGTTATTAGGCAATAACGTTTTGGCACATGTTCCTGACATCAATGATTTTGTTGGTGGAATGAAGGTTATTTTAAAACCTGAAGGTGTTATTACAATGGAGTTTCCGCACCTGATGCAATTAATAGAAAACAAACAGTTTGATACAATTTATCACGAGCATTTTTCTTATCTATCATTTAATACAGTTAAAAAAATATTTGAAGCACGCGGTTTAGAAATTTTTGAAGTAGATGAACTGCCAACACATGGTGGTTCACTTCGCATCTATGCAAAACATAAAGAAGATGACAGCAAAACAATTTCTGAAAATGTAAATGTATTGTTGAAGAAAGAAAAAGATAAAGGCATGTTGAATTTATTTTATTATAATAATTTTCAAGAGAAAGCTTTGGATACAAAACTGGTGCTTACATCATTCTTAATTGCACAAAAAAAAGCAGGAAAGAAAGTTGCTGCTTACGGTGCGGCAGCAAAAGGCAATACACTTTTAAATTATTGCGGTATCAAAAATGATTTGATAGATTTTGTAGTTGATGCTAATCCGCATAAACAGAATAAATGGTTGCCGGCAAGCCATATTCCAGTAGTAGATGAAGAATTTTTAAAGCAGGCAAAACCAGATTATGTGATTATACTTCCCTGGAATTTAAAAGATGAAATAACCAAACAATTATTTTATATCAAAGATTGGAATGCGCAATTCATAATTCCAATTCCTGAATTAAGTTTTATGTAATGAAAGTTTTAGTAACAGGTGCAACTGGTTTTATTGGAAACTATGTTATTGAAGAATTACTTAAACATAATATAGAAATAATTGCGACATCATCAAACGAAAAAAAAGCAAAACAATTTGCATGGTTTAAAAATGTAAAATATATTCAATGTGATTTTGCAGGATTTGATTCATCAACAAATTATTTTTTATTTTTTCATCAACCTAACATATTGATTCATCTTGCGTGGGAAGGTTTGCCAAATTATAAATCATCGTTTCATACAGAAATAAATTTACCAAAGCATAAAGCATTGCTTGAAAATTTAATCAGCAATGGTTTAAAAGATATAACAGTTACCGGCACTTGTTTAGAATATGGTATGCAGGAAGGTTGTTTAAGTGAGGACATGGTTGCGCTTCCGTCAAATCCATATTCAATTGCAAAAGATGAATTAAGAAAGTACATTGAACAATTACAACAACAATTTGAATTCTCATTCAAATGGATACGCTTGTTTTATATGTATGGAAATGGGCAGAATGAAAATTCTTTATTATCTCAACTGGATAGAGCTTTGAAAAATAATAATGATGTTTTTAATATGAGTGGCGGCGAACAGACAAGAGACTATCTGCCGGTTTCAAAAGTAGCTGAAAATATTGTGCAGATTGCATTGCAAAATAATGTTGAAGGCATAATGAACTGCTGCAGTGGTACACCTGTAACTGTAAAAGCATTTGTTGAACAATATTTAAATGAAGCCGGCAAATCAATAAAACTTAACCTTGGTTATTATCCATATACCGATTATGAACCAATGTATTTTTGGGGAAGTATTGAAAAATTGAATAAAGCTTTCGCTAAAAATTAATTCATCTTTGTTGTGATGAAGTTTAGCATCATCTTACCTGTTAAAAACGGCGGCGAGTATATAAAGCAATGTGTTCAAAGTATTCTAACGCAGACTTATTCAGACTTCAATTTGCATATCTTAGAAAACTGCAGCAATGATGGAACTGCAGAATGGTTGAACACTTTAGAAGATGAACACATCATTATTATTCCTTCTAAAAAATCTTTAAGCATCGAAGAAAATTGGGCAAGAATTTTATCAATCAATAAGAATGAGTTCATAACAATTATCGGTCATGATGATTTGTTAGATAAAGATTATTTGCAAACAATCAATGAGCTTATCAATCAACATCCGGATGCAGGTTTATATCAAACGCATTTTAGATTTATTGATGCAAATGGTAATGTGATTAAGCATTGCAAACCAATGGATGAAAAGCAAACTGCAGTTGAGTTTTTACATGCATTATTTATTGATTCAATAGATACAATGGGAACCGGTTACATGATGCGCTCAAAAGATTATAATTTAATTGGTGGCATTTTGCCGTATCCAAATTTGTTATTTGCAGATCATGTGTTATGGATAAGAATGGCATCTTTAAATTATAAAGCAACTTCTGAAAAAGAAAAGTTTTCCTATAGGCTTCACCAAAATCTTTCAAAAAAATCAGATACCGTAAGCTATATAAATGCGTTTTATAATTACATGGATTTTCTAATATACTATAAAGCCAATAACATTCAATCTGCTAACGTAATCGAGGAGTATATATATCCTTATATATTATATTATTGCCGTTCACTTTCACACAGGCTTTTAAAAACACCGGTACAAATAAGAAATGGAATGACAGTTTCCGGCTTCATTAATAATTGCATAAAATATAACAGCATACTTGCTCCGATGAATTCATTAAATCCTTTAAAGGTGGTTAATATTCGCAATGCAAAACTTATTGATGACAATTTAATATTGAGAAAAGCATATTTGTTATTCAGAAGATTTTATAACAAGCCAATCTATTCTTAACAATTGAAAATAGTTGTAAATACAAGGCTTTTGCGAAAGAATGCAATGGATGGCATTGGTTGGGTTGCATATAATACCTTGAAAGAAATTACAATAAATAATCCTAGAATAGAATTTCATTTTTTGTTTGATTCCGGTATTGATGATGAATTTTTATTTTCTCAAAACATTATCCCGCACAATCTTTTTCCGCCAGCAAAACATGCTTTGTTAAATACAATTTGGTTTGAATGGAGTGCAAAAAAAATACTTGAAAAGATAAGCCCTGATTTATTTTTTTCGCCTGACGGTATTTTGTGTTTAAGATGGAGCGGTAAACAATATGGAATTATACACGATATAAATTTTGAGCATCGTCCTGAAGATTTAAAATTTACGAACCGTGCTTATTATAAATATTTTATTCCAAAGTCTGCAGTAAAAGCTTGCAGGTTAGCAACAGTTTCAGAATACAGCAAAAGAGATATTGCTGACACTTATAAAATTTCACCTGATAAAATTGATGTAATTCCGCTTGGAATAAATCATTTCTTTCAACCTTTAAATTCAGAATCTTTAAAACAAACTATTAAAGAAAAATATGCAAACGGGTGTGACTATTTTATTTTCCTCGGCACACTTTCTCCAAGAAAAAATATTATAAGATTAATGCAGGCTTTTGATTTATTTAAACAACAAACAAAAAATAATTTTAAGCTACTGATTGCGGGTAAAGTAATGTACCGTTCAAACGAATTATATGAGGCTAAAGCTAAACTTATATATAGTGATGATGTAATTTTTTTAGGAAGGCAACCAGATGAAAACCTTCGTGATTTATTAGCTGCAGCATTTTGTATGATATTTATTCCTTTGTTTGAAGGATTTGGATTGCCGCCAATTGAAGCTATGCAAAGCGGTGTGCCGGTTATTGCAAGCAATGTAACTTCTGTACCTGAAGTTGTTGGTGATGCCGGGTTGCTTGTAAATCCTTATAACATTGAAGAAATAAAAAATGCAATAGTAAATATTTATGAAGACGATGGTTTAAGAAAATCTTTAATTGAAAAGGGAAATATCCGGAAGCATGAATTTACATGGAAACGCACTGCTGACTTACTTTGGAAGAGCATTACAAAATGTTTTTGATTCTAATAAATTTATTCAGAATTTAGTTACTATATGACAGCTGACAACTCTTTTATTGCTGACCAGTTTTCATTGCTTGCAAAGTTGATGGATATTCATGGTGAAAATAGTTTTAAGGCAAAAGCATATTCATCTGCTGCTTTTACAATTGATAAATTACCACAACAACTTTCAGAAATTCCTGTAAATAAACTGTCATCTATCAAAGGCATTGGTGATTCTGCTGCAAAAAAAATCAATGAAATTTTTGAACGCGGTGAAATTATTGCACTTACTGAACTCATTAATAAAACACCGAAGGGTATAATGCAAATGCTAAATATAAAAGGTATTGGTCCAAAGAAAATTACTGTGATATGGAAAGAGATGGGTATTGAAAGTATTGGTGAATTACTATATGCCTGTAATGAAAACCGCTTGACTTTATATAAAGGCTTTGGGGAAAAAACACAAAGAAGCATCCAGGAATCTATTGAATATTTTTTAAATAATATGGGCAGTTATTTATATGCACAAATTGAAGAATTTGCTCTGAAGTTTGATGAAAAGCTGAAGCAACAATTTCCAAAAAATACATTTATACAAACAGGAATTTTTCGCCGCCATTTGGAAACTATTGATAAACTTGAATGGGTTACAGATGTTGATGAGGCAACGCTTCAGGTATTTCTGCTGGATAATCATTTTGTAACAGAAGAAATTAAAGCAGACGCTTCAGTTTACCAGGGCAAAGAAGAGAATATCGTATTACATTTTTATCATGTTCCATCCAATCATCTTTATAAAAAATTGTTTGAAACTTCCTGTAATGAGTTGTTTTTAAATGAGTGGAATAAAAAATTTCCCTCAGCGTGGCAAACTGATTTTATATCAGAAGAACAAATATTTCAACAGGCAGGTGTTCACTTCATACCGGCTTATTTAAGAGAAAGCGATGCGGTAATTGATGAAGCATCTCAAAACAATTTTTCAAACATCATTCAACAAAAAGATATAACTGCTATCATTCACAGCCATTCAAAATGGAGCGATGGAAATAATACGATTGAAGAAATGGCAAAAGCCGCGATTGCAAAAGACTTGCAATATCTGGTTATAAGTGACCACTCAAAAACTGCTTTTTATGCCAATGGTTTAACTGAAGAAAGATTAAAAGCGCAACATGCAGAAATAGATGAGCTAAATGAAAAACTTAAACCATTCAAAATTTTTAAAAGTATAGAGAGTGATATTCTTAATGATGGAAGTTTGGATTATGCTGATGATATGCTTGCAAGCTTTGATATTGTTATTGCTTCCATTCATTCCAACTTGAAAATGAGTGAAGGGAAAGCAATGATGCGGTTACTGAATGCAATAAAAAATCCATTTACATCAATACTTGGGCATTCCACAGGAAGATTGTTATTAAGCCGGGCCGGTTATCCTGTAAATCATACAAAAATGGTTGATGCGTGTGCTGAGCATAATGTAGTGATTGAATTAAACGCGCATCCAAGAAGACTGGATATTGATTGGCGACACTTACATTATTGTATAGAAAAAAACGTGCTCATTTCAATTGACCCGGACGCACATTCAACCGGTGCTTTTAATGATGTAAAACATGGTGTGCTCGCTGCACAAAAAGCAGGTATAACTGCTGCACAAAATTTAAGTAGTTATGCATTAAAAGATTTTGAAATTTTTTTAATAAATCAACACAAAAAAAGAAGGTAATTTATTATGCAACTTTAAGCTTACTCAATTTGCTCTTATCAAATTTCTTGGTTGCATATTCAAGCGTGAGATGTAATTCTTTTTTATTACTGCCCGGCATTTCAAACATTGCATCAGTAAGAATCTGTTCAGAAATGCTTCGCAAGCCTCTCGCACCTAACTTAAATTCAAGCGCTTTGCCTACCATAAATTCAAGCACATCCTCGTCAACAGAGAGGCGTATATTTTCCATTTCAAAAAGACGGGTGTATTGTTTAATAAGGCTATTCTTAGGTTCAGTTAAAATTGCACGTAACGTATCTGCGTTAAGTGGATTTAAATAAGTAATAATTGGCAAGCGCCCAAGCAATTCAGGTATCAAACCAAACGAACGCATATCCTGTGCATTTACAAACTGCAATAAATTTTTGCGTTGCTGTTCCTGTTCTTCTTTATTTACATTGAAACCGATTGCATTTGTGTTTATCCTGCGTGCAATAACACGGTCAATTCCATCGAATGCGCCACCACAAATAAACAAGATATTGGTAGTGTTTACTTTTATCATCTTCTGTTCAGGATGCTTTCTTCCGCCTTGTGGTGGCACAAGCACTTCAGTACCTTCAAGCATTTTTAATAAACCTTGTTGAACACCTTCACCGCTTACATCACGGGTGATTGAAGGGTTATCGCCTTTGCGGGCAATCTTATCAATCTCATCAATAAAAACAATTCCTTTCTCCGCAGCAGCTACATCATAATTGCATGCCTGTAACAAACGTGTAAGCATGCTTTCAACATCTTCGCCTACATAACCGGCTTCTGTAAAAACTGTTGCATCAACTATAGCAAACGGAACATTTAAAAGCTTGGCAATTGTTTTGGCAAGTAAAGTTTTGCCTGTACCGGTTTCGCCTACCATGATAATGTTGCTTTTCTCAATTTCAACATCATCATTTTGTTGTTTGCGGGTAATTCTTTTATAATGATTATAAACAGCTACGGATAAAATTTTCTTTGCATCTTCCTGCGCTATAACGTATTGGTCAAGATAATTTTTTATTTCTAATGGCTTGCGGATATTAAACTTATACTGCGTGGTTAGATTTTCATCTCTAACTTGCAATTCCTGCAGTATAATTTCTTGTGCATGTTCTATACAGTTTTCACAAATATGACCTTCCTGCCCGGCAATAAGTATTTTAACTTCATCGCGGCTGCGGCCACAAAAAGAACAATGCAAATTTGTTTGCTTAGCCATTTAATTTAATTAATACACTTTTACAAAAGTATAATTTAAAACTTTGTAATCAAGTGTTTAATATTATTGTTATATACTGATCAGATTTTTTCAACAACACCATCTACAATTCCATATTCTACTGCCTCTATGGCATCCATCCAATAATCGCGATCAAAGTCTTTCATTATACGTTCAAAACTCTTACCGGTGTTATCTGCCAGTATCTGTGCGCTTATCTCTTTTGTGCGCTGCATTTGCTTTGCATGAATTTCAATGTCAGCACTTGTTGCCTGGAAGTAACCACCTATGCTTGGCTGATGTATCATCACTTCACCATGGGGGTAAATTAAACGTTTGCCTTTAACACCGCCGCTTAATAATATTGAGCCCATACTTGCGGCAAGACCCATACATATTGTTGTAACCGGAGATTGCATCATGCGCATAGTATCGTAAATTACCATGCCGCTTGTTACAACACCACCCGGGCTGTTTATATAAAATTTTATTTCCTTACCTGGTTTATCTGCGTCAAGTAATAATAATTTGCTAACTACATCTCTCGCCGTTTTATCTTCAACAGCGCCCCATAAATAAACAGCCCTGTTCTTTAAGAACATTTGTTCCATTTTTTTCATCAGGTATGGGGATTGTTCCGGCTTTTCTTCTTTTGGCGGCTCTTCTTCTTCATCGTTTATTGTAATCGGATATTTTAAATCAATCATATCTAAAGTTTGTAGTTTATTGTTTACAGTTTATAGTTGTAATAATTCGTAGTTAACACCTCGAACTTACTTCTTATCTTTTTTCGGATTTGTTATAAGCACTTCATCAACCACACCATATGCTTTACTTTCATCAGCGTTCAGCCAGAAATCGCGATCGCAATCTGCTTCAACCCTTGCCAACTCTTTTTCTGTATGTTGTGCAATGATGCTATATAATTCATGCTTAATCTTCCTGATTTCTTTTGCCGTAATTTCTATATCTGTTGCCTGTCCTCCGATAGAACCAAACGGCTGATGCAACATAATACGGCTATGTTTTAAAGCGCTGCGTTTACCTTTAACACCTGCACACATTAGTATAGCAGCCATGCTTGCAGCAATGCCGGTACATATTGTTGAAACATCCGGGCTTACAAACTGCATAGTATCATAAATACCGAGGCCTGCATACACACTGCCGCCCGGACTGTTGATGTACATCTGCACATCTCTTGTTCTGTCTGTACTGTCAAGAAATAATAATTGAGCGGTAACAATGTTGGCAACATAATCATCTATCGGGTCACCCAAAAAAATAATCCTGTCCATCATTAAACGGCTGAACACATCCATACTTGCTACATTCAACGGGCGTTCTTCAATTATATAAGGTGTAAGATTTGTTATAGTGTGTTGCTTAAAGCCATGTAAAGTATTAGAGTTGATGCCCCTGTGCTTTACTGCATATTTTTCAAATTCCTTTCCATAATCTATCATAGTAATATTTATTTAGCGATGAAGATAAAAGAAACATTCAAACCAAATACCATGCAAACAGAATATCAGGACAAAAGGACAGAAAGATTACAATGGATAATTAATATGCATGATAACAACATGCAACAGATGACATCAAACCTTTATAAAAATTTTCTTTTTATAAAGGATCATCATTGGTATTGATAAAATAATAACATACGTTAATGCACCTGCAAGCGAAGCATTAACGGGAGAGAAGTAAGGCGCAAAAAAAGTTTGATATAAAAATTGTTGCAAGCCAACTTTTTTACCATTAAGATGAAGATGAAACCAGTCCAGTACTGCTAACACTGCATCTGCTGCAATGTAGGCTGTGATGGCATTTGAGCCATAAGCTATAAATGGTTTTATGTATTTTTTTCTTTGCTGCACATCTATTAACCAAAACGATAATGTTAAGCCAGCCGTTGCAAGTCCACCTGCATATAAAACAAAAGAGCTCGTCCACAAAGCTTTATTAATTGGAAAGAATTGATCCCACAATAATCCTGCAGTAATTGCAAGCGTTGCAATTGTAAACAACCATGTTGCCTTAACAGGTTCAGTTCTGTCTTTTCTTCTTAACCAGTCGCCAACCATTATTCCAAACAAACAGGTAGCTATTGAAGGAATTGTGCTAAGTAAGCCCTCGGGATCGTAGGTTTTACTGCCGCTCCATATATGTTTTGGAGTAAGTATCAAGTTATCTAACCACGCTGCAAGGCTCGTTGCAGGTTCAAGATTAGATGGTCCAACACCAGGTACCGGAACAAAGTTCATCAGCAAATAATAACCAATTAATATCAGCCAGAATATCCAGAGCTGTTGTTTAAAATTTGTTTTTAAAAAGATCACCACCGTGATAAAAAATACAATAGCAATGCGCGGTAATACACCAAGTATTCTGAAGTTGTCAAAGTTGTGTACAAACAATAAATGAAGCGCTGTAAATATCAGGTAGATAATTATTGCGCGTTTAAGAGCAGTCAATATAAGTTTTGCGTGCAGTGTTTTATCTGGTTTTCTTGGGCCGATAGCAAGCGTTATTGAAACCCCGACCATAAATAAAAAAAAAGGAAATACTAAATCGGTTGGTGTGCAGCCATTCCATTTTGAATGTTCCAGCGGTGGATAAATATGCCCCCAATCACCAGGATTATTTACCAGTATCATTCCTGCAACAGTAAGTCCACGAAAAAAATCAAGCGAAAGCAACCGTTGCTTTTTTTCAGGCTGCATGATAGCTGGTTCCATTAAATTGTTTATGCTGATGAAGCGATGAAGATATTATTTATCCCACCACATATGGCTTGTTAATTTATCCCCGCCGATTATCCCTGCAACTGCAGCATTATAGTTAGCAGCATTGGAAGTTTTTTGTTCAAGCGGATAAGGCAATCTTCTTGGAATAGTGTTGCCGGTTACATTACCAGGGTATTTTGTTGGCGCCAATATAGGGTAGCCTGTTCTGCGCCAGTTGCTCCACGCCTCATATTCATCAAAAACAGTACAAGCCCAATATTGTGTGTTGATTTGATTAAGACCGCCTGTATCAGTATAAGGATGTGCAGTTAGATAAGCCATTGCTTTGGTGTTTGAAATAGTTGCTGATGAACCATAAGCAGATAATTGTGTTATTGCAGCAATAACGCCATTGTCGTAATGCGTCTTAACATTACCAACCCCGAAACGTTTAGAAGCATCAGCCAGTAAAAGTTCAGTTTCTGCATACGTTAAAATTAAACTTGGTGCATTGCCGTTAAGTACTGTCTTATTAAATCTTGAATAACGTTGCATACCACCATTAGCAGAATCATAAGTAGCCGTGTGCCTGATATCAACGCTTGTATCTTTTCCGCCTAAAATATAACCTGGCGGTAAGCCTAATTGATCCTGCGGTTTTGTATCCGGGGTTTTTGAATATATCCATGAAATAACAGGTAGCCGGGGATCATTATTAGTTTTAAAAAAATCAATGAAAGTGCTGCATAGTTTTAAGTCCGTACTGTCTTGCCCGTTTATTTCCCAGGCATCCCTGTTGATTGTAAGATCATTTGAATAAACATGTTGAACAATGGCATTATCATCATTATTTATCATTGTTTTTCCTGAAACTTTTGTTGCATAACTTTTAGCAGTTGCTTCATCTCTCTTTATTAAGCGCATTGCCATTCTCAACTGCAATGAATAACCAAACCTTTTCCATTTATCTATTTGGGAAGATGGATCGTTTGCGTAAAAAACATCGCCGGTTGGTTTATCAGCATTATCATCCAGGCTGTCTGTTGCTTCAGATACTTCTTTCAGCAAATCAGTATAAATATCCTGCTGCTTATCATAAGCAGGTGTAAAAATATGCTGGTAATAACCCTGGCCTCCTTGTGTATAAGGTATATCACCATATAAATCAGTAATGCCTTCGAACACCATTGCTTTCATTATTCTTGATACCTGGTGTAAATTTTTATATTGGGTTTTGTTTTTAGTCAACTCATATAATTCTACAACAGGTTGCACCTGGTATATATAAGCCTGGTTAAAATAGTCACCAAAACTACCTGTTGCGTTCAGGTATTTATCGCCTGAATAAAAACTTGTATTTATCGAGGCTGTATGTTGAATGAAGCCACTAACCAATCCCCATTTTACTTCCCAGTTTTCACCCATAAATTCAGGGCTGCCTGTATAATTCAGTTGAACAGTTGTTAATAATAAATTAGGGTCATATTGGTCTGCACCAATTGTTGTTGGATTAGTGTTCTGCTTAAGCAAATCTTTTTTACAGGAATTAAATCCAAATACGATACATGCAACTGCTGCAAAATATAATGATTTTGATTTCATACTATCTGAATAAAAGTAATTAAAGTTTGATGTTTAAATTAAAACCGTATGTTCTTGAATAAGGAACTTCTGCTGATTCTAAGCCAAAAGAATAAATGGAAGCAGAGTAACTTGATTCAGGATCAATATTCGGCGTATGCTTTAATAAAGTAGCAACGTTTCTCATTACAAAGCTTAACCTTATGCCTTGTATTTTATGATGAAACATCGTAGCAGGAAAATCATAACCAAAAATCAATTGCCTGCATTTTATAAAATCAGCATTATAAATAAAAAGCCCCTGGTCAGCATTAGCCCAGTTGCCGTAATATTGCGAAGGTGCAAGTGCATCTGTACCATACGTTTTATCTCTGCCGGTAACTGTTTCTTTTGAAAGACCTTGTACATACGCAACAAGATTTGTGTTAGAAAATATTTTGCCGCCAAACTTTCCATCAACCAAAAATGAAAACGAAAAATGTTTGTACTTAAATGTGTTTGTAATGCCTGCAGATAAAGGTGCTATTGCATTACCATAATCTTTAAACGTAGAAACTGAAGGGTCTGGCGAACCATATTCAGGATTTATAATAATTTTTCCTTTACTGTCAGTAGCCGGTGAGAGTGCTATTAACTGATTGGGTGATTTACCCACTATTTGCTGCACATGCGAAGCCAAACTTTGGTCACCGTTATCAAGCCAGTCTGGTGTTGCAAGGCCAAGTGTAATGAAAGGCTGACCACCTAAGTATAAAACTTTACCGCCTGTATAGCTGCCGTTAAAATCAATGTTCCAGCTAAAATTTTTATTGCTGAACGCAGTACCGCCGGTTTCAAGCTCAATACCATTATAGCGAATGTTGCCTACATTTAAAAGTGCCCTTTGATATCCTGATGAATAATCTACACTAACAGGAACAATGTCATTGATAACTTTTTTCTCATAAACGGCTAAATCAAAATTTAATTTGTTTTGAAAAAAATGCATTTCTGTGCCAATTTCAAACTCTTTTCTTGATGAAGGTACAAGGTCGCTGTTTGGAACCTGGTGATTACCATAATCACCTGCAAAACCAATAGGGAATGAGCCGTTTGGCACTTGTAGTGTTGCTGATTGCACACCATAAGTTTGCAAAGTTTGATAAGCACCTTCTGCCTCGCCACCAACTTCTGCATAGCTTAATCTTAACTTTCCCAAATCCATATTGGGAATATGTAATAGTTCAGAAAATACAAATGAGCCACTTACTGATGGATATAAGTAATTCGTTTTACCAGGCGCCAATGTAGAATACCAGTCATTCCTGCCTGTTACAGTTAAGTAAGCATAATTTTTATAGGCAAAATCTGCGCTTCCATATATTGATTCATATTCTGAATGAAAGAGATCATAACCATCTGTAAGATTTGCAAGATTGCTGATAATGTATAAGAATGGAATATTGAAGTTTTGTCCGAATGCAGTTACGTATTCTTCTTTTGACTTCCTGTAATTACCACCAAGCAGCAGATCAACCTTAAGGTCTTTTGTTATATTTATATTTTTACCGGCGGTAACATCAATATTTAATTCGGTTTGCTTCACATTCTGTTCACTCATATCTCCGTTAACACCGTTATCAACAAGATATCCGGTTCCTATCGGTTCAACGTTTGTGTTACGATCGTTTACATAATCATCTGCTACCTGTGCTGTAAAATAAAGCCCGTTATCAAAAGAGTATTTTAAGTTGGCAGAACCAATAAAACGGTTACGGCGAATGGCACCTTTAAATTTGTATGCTGAAAAATAAGGATTGGTAGTATAAACGTCTGCAAAGGGATTTAACTCTGTGCCTTGTGCTGTTGTACCATCACCATTTGGCCCTGCTAATGTTTTTATATTAATATTTGGGGGAACAAAAGTTGGACCCCAGTTAAGATTGCCAACTGCATCAGCAACGTTAGGAGCATTCTTCGTATATTCTGTAATGTATTGGGATGAAAGATCTAATGATAAATGTTTGTCTAAATTCAGATTTGTTGTTTGAGAAAATGTATAACGTTCAAGACCGGCGTTTGGAACATAGCTGTTATCATTTAGATAACTTGCTGAAAAACGCGTTGAGCCTGCATCACCAAAACCTTTGCTAAAAGCAACTGTGTTGGTAGCAGCTTTGCCATCTATGTAAAAACGTTGAAGATTGCCTTTTGCAACAGCGGAATAAGGTCTTGACACACCATCGAATTGTGGTGTAAGCGAACCATCAAGCTTGCCACCCCAACTTGATTCCATCGAGCCAAGCGCATCTGCTGCGTTAACCGGCTTCACACCATTATAACCTTGTCCATATACCGTTTGAAAATTAGTGTGGTCAATAACTTTTTCAATAACATAATTAGAATTTACCTCAACACCAACACCGGTTCCGCTTTTGCCTTTTTTTGTAGTGATTAATACAACACCTTTTTCGCCGCGATAACCGTATAAAGCAGTTGCAGCAGCGCCTTTTAAAACAGAAATAGTTTCAATATCATCAGGATTTATATCACCAATTCCATCACCACCATCTTTACCGCCATATCCTCCTCCCACATCAGTGGTAGCATAGTTATTGTTTACCAGGGGAACACCGTTTATAACATACAAAGGCTGGTTATCACCCGTTAGAGATGTAATGCCACGAATAATAACATTTGAGGCGCTATTAGGACCAGCGCCAACACCACTAACGTTAACCCCCGCAATCTTGCCTTCAAGTCCGTTTACAAAACTATTTTCACGTGCTTCTGTAAGTGTTGAACCTTTTACTTCAGTTACCGAATACCCTAAAGCGCGTTTTTGTTTTGTAACACCTAAAGCAGTTACAACCACATCTCCTAAAGAATTAGAAGTTTGCGATAAATAAACGTTGACGGTAGTTTCTCCATTCAGTTTTATTTGTTTTGATGTAAACCCGATATAAGAAAAAACAAGTGTTGCATTTGCATCTGTGTTTAATTCAAAAACACCCTGTTGGTTTGTAGTTGTAGCAGCTTTGGAACCTTTAACCTGAACGCTTACCAAAGAAAGCGCCTGGCCTAAAGAATCAGTTACTGTACCTGTAATTTTGCTTAATGCATTTTGGCTATAACTATTACTTGCAAAACACAAGAGGATTAAAACTGATAAAAAACAAATTGCAACATAGGTTTTTACAGTGTTGTGAAGTTTACTCATAAGTTAGTCTTAAATGATCTATACATATTTTACCTGTGCGATATTATAGAAATTTTCTGAAAGAAAAATAGCAATCAGTACAGAATATATAAACAACAAATTCGACGTTTTTGATGCTTAGCTAAGAATATTTGTAATAATGACACTTAAAATCTTTATAAAATACTCTATAACCAACTTACAGTTTACATTATTAAACAGGTTAATTTTGAGTATATAAATGAACTACTTGCCACAACATAAAATCCGCATAGTTACTGCCACTTCTTTGTTTGATGGTCATGATGCAGCCATAAATATTATGCGTCGCATTCTACAAAGCAAAGGAGCAGAGATCATTCATCTCGGCCATAATCGCAGCGTAAAAGAAATTGTTGAATGCGCCATTGAGGAAGATGTACAAGGAATCGCAATCACATCTTACCAGGGTGGTCATATCGAGTTCTTTAAATACATGAAAGATTTGCTGGACGAAAATGGATGTGGACATATAAAAATTTTCGGTGGCGGCGGCGGCACTATTCTTCCACAGGAAATAAATGAATTGCAGGATTATGGTATCACAAGAATTTATTCGCCTGATGATGGCAGAAAGATGGGGCTTGAAGGAATGATTGAAGACCTTCTCTGTTCCTGTGATTTTAGCTTAAACGGAAACGGTGTTTATAAAAACCTGATGACACTTGGCGAAGTAAAAGACATCAGGAATATTGCAAGAAAAATTACGAATGCTGAGAATGGTCAACAGTTAACATTCAATGGTCATCAGTCAACAATAATTCCTGTTCTTGGTATTACCGGCACCGGTGGCGCAGGTAAATCTTCTGTAATGGATGAAATTGTTCGTCGCTATTTAAATACTTATCAAAATAAAACAATTGCTGTTGTTTCAGTTGATCCATCCCGCAAAAAAACCGGCGGCGCTTTGTTGGGTGATAGAATAAGAATGAATTCAATTTCGCATCCACGTGCCTATATGCGCAGCCTTGCAACCCGTGATGATAACATTGCGTTAAGCGGTGCGGTTAAATATGCTTTAAACACATGTAAAGCAGCCGGTTTTGATTTTATTATTTTAGAAAGTGCAGGTGTTGGCCAAAGCGATGCTTCTATTTTAGATTATTGTGATGTAAGCATGTACGTTATGACCCCTGAATACGGCGCTGCATCTCAACTGGAAAAAATAAACATGTTGGATTATGCAGACATTGTTTGCATCAACAAATTTGACAAGGCGGGTGCATTGGATGCGTTAAATGATGTGCGCAAACAATATAAACGCAATCGTAATTTATGGGAAGCGAAGAACGAAAACTTGCCGGTTGTAGGAACGATTGCATCTCAATTTAATGATGCTGGCGTTAATGAGTTGTTTGAAAAGGTTATGCTTACTGTCGAAGAAAAAACAAAAGTTGACTTTGGTAACATTGAATTGTATCATATAAATGACAGCACTTCAAAATTATTAATTATTCCGCCCAAGCGAGTGCGTTACCTTTCTGAAATTTCAGAAAGCAATAAAGCGTATGATACCTGGGTAGAAGAACAATGCACAATTTCATCTAAGTTATATAAAATTGAAGGTGTATTAAAGGAAGATAAGATGAATGATGTTGATGAATTAAAATCATT
Organism: Chitinophagaceae bacterium; assembly: GCA_903642275.1. Classification (GTDB taxonomy): domain Bacteria; phylum Bacteroidota; class Bacteroidia; order Chitinophagales; family Chitinophagaceae; genus Parafilimonas. The sequence goes on along the minus strand of CAHJWK010000031.1, from coordinate 4,279 downwards.
ACAAAAAAAGTATCAGGATCAACTTCATCTCAAATGCAAAAAATTAATTGATAACTGGACATCATTACAAAAAAAATACAGCGCAGCTTTTTTTGAATATACCGTTCGTGATAAGGTCATCAAACAATCATTGATAACTACATCATTAAGCGGCACAAAAATTCCAAAGCTTGTTCTGCCAAAATATAAAGACTGGGGTGATATTTTAAAATGGCAACTGCAGGAAAATGTTCCGGGTGAATTTCCATTTACTGCCGGCGTTTTTGAATTGAAAAGGCAAGGTGAGGATCCAACAAGAATGTTTGCAGGCGAAGGCGGACCTGAACGTACCAATAAACGTTTTCATTATGTTTCACTGGATCAGCCGGCAAAAAGATTATCAACTGCATTTGACAGTGTTACATTGTATGGGGAAAATCCTGATCACCGGCCTGATATTTATGGAAAAATTGGTAACGCCGGCGTAAGTATTGCAACGGTTGATGATGCAAAAAAACTATACAGTGGTTTTGATTTATGCGATGCAAAAACTTCCGTAAGCATGACGATCAACGGGCCTGCGCCAATCATTCTTGCGTTCTTTATGAATGCAGCAATTGATCAGCAGTGCGAGAAATGGATTGAAGGAAATGGTCAGTGGTCAATGGTTAATAGTCAATTGCAGGATAAGTTTTTATGTCAAACAAAGCCTTCTTATTACAATTCATCTTCACCGGAAAAATTACCCGAAGGCAACAATGGATTAGGTTTGAAGCTGCTTGGTTTAAGCGGTGATAAAGTGTTGCCGAAAGATGTGTATGAAAAAATAAAAGCATCAACATTGGCACAGGTTAGAGGAACGGTACAGGCTGATATTTTAAAAGAAGACCAGGCGCAAAATACCTGCATCTTTTCTACTGAGTTTGCATTAAAATTAATGGGTGATGTGCAGCAATATTTCATTGATCAAAAAGTAAGAAATTTTTATAGCGTTTCTATTAGTGGTTATCATATTGCGGAAGCCGGTGCTAATCCAATAACACAACTTGCGTTTACATTATCAAACGGTTTCACTTATGTTGAATACTATTTAAGCCGCGGCATGAACATAGATGATTTTGCGCCAAACCTTTCTTTCTTTTTTAGTAATGGAATGGATGCGGAATACAGTGTGATTGGCCGTGTGGCAAGACGCATTTGGGCAAAAGCAATGAAGTATAAATACAAAGCCAATGATCGTTCACAAAAATTAAAATATCATATACAAACTTCAGGACGCTCACTACATGCACAGGAAATTGATTTCAATGATATACGTACAACACTGCAGGCTTTGTATGCGATTTATGATAACTGTAATTCATTACATACAAATGCTTATGATGAAGCTATTACAACACCAACAGAAGAAAGTGTGCGCCGGGCAATGGCAATACAATTAATTATTAATCGTGAATTGGGTTCAGCTAAAACGGAAAATTTTATACAGGGAAGTTTTGCTATTGAAGAATTGACTGACTTAGTTGAAGAAGCAGTGCTTACAGAATTTGATCGTTTAACAGACCGAGGTGGCGTATTGGGCGCAATGGAAAGAATGTATCAGCGCAATAAAATTCAGGAAGAAAGCATGCTGTATGAAATGCAAAAATCAACCGGTGAATTACCATTGATTGGCGTAAATACTTTTCTGAATAAAAATGGGTCACCAACAATTACACCGTCAGAAGTTATTCGTTCAACAACAGAAGAAAAAGAACAACAGATAATTAACCTGCAGGATTTTCATAAACGCAATGAAACTAAAAGCGCAACATTTTTACAAAAATTAAAGACAGTTGCCATTAATAATGCTAACCTGTTTGAAGCATTAATGGAAACCGTAAAATATTGTTCACTCGGGCAAATTACACATGCGCTATACGAAGTAGGCGGCCAATACCGCCGTAATATGTAAACCGATTAACCTTTTTACATAAGCATTTATTATATCTTGGCATTGTAAACTGATGGCATAATGTTAGTGTTATAATCATAAATAAAAATTTATGAAAACACAACAAGATCGTCACCTTGAAGCACCCTTTGAAGCTAATCGTGACAAACACATTAATTTTTTAGCAGAAGAAAATGGAGATGCTGATCCTGCGGATGATGAGATTGAGGAAGAAGAAGATGATATTGATTTAGGTGAAGATGATACGACAAATGATACCGATGATGATGAAGATGCTGATACATTTGAAGTTAATGAAGATGATAATCTGGATGAAGATAATGATTTAGATGCAGAAGAGAATTTAGATATGGAAGAGGATACAGATGATGAAGTAACAACCGAAGATGATAACGGTTTTTTTACCGATGACGATAACGAGCTTAAAACAGAAGAGGAAAAAGAAAATGAAGATGATTCTTCAACAAAAAATGAGAAAGTTATGCCACTTGAACTTGATACACATACAACACTTGGAGACAAAATAACAGTAAACAGTAATAATGAAGATTTGCTTACAGCAGTGACAGATGATAATGATAACTCTATCGTAAATGAAAAATAAAAAATTATTAATTCGCTTAAAGCGGAAGTAATTTCACTTTGGTTGTGTGTAATTTCAGCCTATTTTTGCGCTCCTTTAAAACTAAGGTGAGGTGGGTGAGCGGCTCAAACCAGTAGTTTGCTAAACTGCCGTACGGGTTAAACTGTACCGAGGGTTCGAATCCCTCCCTCACCGCTGGATAGCTTATCAAAATGTATCAGAAACCTTCAAATCATTAATTTTGTGGATTTTTTATTTTAATACTATTCAAATAGTATTAAAATATATTAAAATTCCTGTGAGCTGTTTGGCGAGTAAATATTTCTTAAATATTTATTCACCAAACCTTAATTAACCTGTTAAAAATCAAGTTGTTCCATTTTTGAACATCTTGTCTTAGAATCTCTTCTTTTTTTAATATTGGTTGTAACAATATGTATATGTGGATGCCCTGAGTCATTTCCCGGCACCATTAACTACTACATACCATGAAAAAACAGTAAAAGCAAAACCTTTACTTAAATGGCAAACCGGAGCCTATAAACACCATGCAAGTTTTATATTTTTCCTGCCGTATTAATTTCTTTTACTCTGCAAACTAATGGACGTACACCGGAAGATTTGATAAGAGATTTTACTATACATCTTGATTGCGGAAGCTGGAACCGTGAAGGTAAAGACCTTGCAAAGCAACATTTAATCAACTACTGTATTGAATGCAGTTACGGTCAACGTTACTATACTGTCGATGATATAAGGCAGATGTTTAAAGAAATGGATGCATTGGGTTCTTTGTTTTAAAAGAAGAACAGTAAATTGAAGCTGGTAAAGCTGCATTCAAAATGGCGAGATAAATATCAAAACTGGTGGTTTAAAAAATGGTATTATACAATAAAAAGAAAACCATTGAGCCATGAATAACGGTAAAGAAGAAAGGCTACGGTTTCAAAAGCAGTATCATGAACACCATCCGAACATTTACTCTGAGCATTGAGTTGGGTATAGATTTTCTTTAAAACCAAAGGCTTGACTTTCGTATGATGGCGCAACACAATAGCTTTGAGTGCCGTATCTTATAAGATGATTGAGATATTAATTTTTGACTCGTATAGTTTTTAAAGAAGTCGTTGAAGTGTCTCGCTATTGTACTTCACTTGTTTGCAATGCGATAAAAATTATCATTCCGTTGTGAACAGGTGAAGTTGAATAGCCAATGATATTTTGAAGGGGTGGTTTTGTGAAGTATGAGCGAAAGGACACCCTTTTCTGCTTCAGTAAATTTTATGCAGATTTTGAAGCAGTCTGTATTGGGCTTATGATTGAACAAATGAATGGAAGCATGAATGAAAGAGCGAAAGAATAAAGCGGAATACACAATTATGTTTTGAAGGTCTGGATTCGTGAGGTACGAGCGAATGGAAACCAGGTGTCTAAATAAATATTATTTGGATTCTGTTTAAATACCTTGTGGTCAAATTTAAACCTTTACGCATTTAAAGTCTTTAGTCTAAGGTTAGCAAAAAATATCTTTATAAACCTAATTGTAGTGTAATTTTTTTTGAGAACGATAAATAGTCTATGTATTTTCAGCCTATTAAAATTTAAACAAAATGGCTGAAAATTCAGCCTTACTTATATTTCAGGATATAGCTAATTGGTATTTCGCATGTTATTTTTCTAATGCCGTTATAAAAACAAATTATCACGCATGCAACATTTTAAGAAGTTATGGTTTGCTTTTTTCTTAGTTACTGTTATTCCTG
>CAHJWK010000030.1 GCA_903642275.1 Chitinophagaceae bacterium | reverse complement strand
TGATTTGCGAAACTAAAATTGAATACGCAACCTGGGAAGAGTTTACAAAGCGTATCCATCTTATACGTGCAATAGTTGAAAACAGCGGCAGCACATTTGTAACTCTGCCGAACTAAATTATTAACGCAGTCTTTACAGTATGTCCATTACTAACAACTTTTATAAATTAAATTTTATGGCCGAAGTAAAAACAAAAAAAACTAATGACAGCATTACATCTTTTATCAATGCTGTACAGGATGAAGCAAAATGTAAAGACTGTTTTGCAATAGTTGAACTAATAAAAGAGGTTACAGGTTTATCACCAAACATGTGGGGCACTGCTATTGTCGGTTTTGGAAGTTATCATTATAAATATGAAAGCGGGCATGAAGGTGATATGTGCCTTATCGGCTTCTCACCGCGTAAACAAAATATTGCGTTATATGTTGGTGCAGGTAATGAAAGAATTCAGCGACTGTTGCCCAATCTTGGCAAGCATAAAACCGGTAAAGGTTGCTTGTACATTAATAAATTAAGTGATGTTGATATTGATGTGTTGAAAAAAATTTTTAAGACTTCGTTTGTTGATTCGAAAAAGAACCATAATGTATAATTACACGCTGCACAACATCTTATAACTTTCACTGCTTACCTTTGAAATATGACAATCGAAAAATTACAGGATATGCGGTTCCGAATTGGCGGGATAAGGAGGTTTCTTTGACGTTGATAACCGAACTCAAAAAATAGAGAACGACCGCAGGCTTTCTCTTTCTGAAGGTTTCTGGAACAATAATAAACGTGCCACTGAAACCATGAAAGAAATCAAGACAAATGAATTCTGGATTAAAGTATTTAAACAGGTTGAAACGGCAGTAGAAGATTTTGCTATATTGTTTGAATTCTGGAAACTTGGTGATGCGACAGAAGAAGAAACAAAGCAAGCTTTCGATAATGCATTATCAATGTTAGATGATGCAGAGTTTAAAAGCACGCTTAACCAGCCTGAAGATGAATTGCCTGCGGTGCTGCAGATAAATCCCGGTGCCGGCGGAACAGAAAGCCAGGATTGGGCAGAAATGTTGTTGCGCATGTATAGAATGTATGGTGATAAACAAGGATGGAAAGTATCTGAACTTGATTTACAGGAAGGTGAAGGCGCCGGTATAAAAACAGCAACACTTGAATTTAATGGCCCGTTTGCTTATGGTTTTTTAAAAGCAGAAAGCGGCGTGCACAGGCTTGTAAGAATATCCCCGTTTGATAGCAATGCAAGAAGGCATACATCTTTTGCAAGTGTATTTGTGTATCCTTTAATTGATGATACGATTGAAATAAATGTAAACCCTGCAGACCTTGAATGGGAGTTTTACAGAAGTGGTGGTAAAGGAGGACAGAATGTAAATAAGGTTGAAACGGCAGTACGTTTAAAACATATTACTTCGGGTATTATTGTTGAGTGCCAGCAAAGCAGAACACAAGGGGAGAATCGTGAACTTGCATTAAAAATGTTGAAAAGCCGTTTATATGAAGAAGAGCTGCGTAAACGTGAAGAAGCAAAGAATGCTACCAACGCCGGTAAGAAAAAAATCGAATGGGGCAGCCAGATAAGAAGCTATGTTTTTCATCCTTATAAAATGATTAAAGATCATAGGACGGATTACGAAGTTGGTAATGTGCAACCTGTTATGGATGGAGACCTTGATGGCTTTATAAAAGCCTTTTTAATGATGGAGAAAGAGCCGGTAAATTAATATCTTTAAAAAATTGAGCAGGCTTACACACATGAAAAAAATATACTTGTTTTTTTTCCTGATTTTTATTTTGCAAACATCTTTGCAGGCACAGTACTGCGACACCGTATCATTTCAAAAAATTATCTGGAACAAGGGCGTGCATGATGCAATAATAAAAAATATGTTTTATGGTGAGGATGATAATATTTATGCTATCGGTTCAACGGAATCAGCCATCAATCATAATAAAGATATATGGGTAATGAAATTTACCCGCGGTGGAAATATTATCTGGTCTAAAGCAATCGGGCTTAGCAAAGATGAAACAGTTAATGGTATAAGACGAACCTCTGACAAAGGTTTTATTATAGCAGGGTCCACAACCTCTCTCTCAACATTTAACGAAGGCATCATTATAAAAATTGATTCAAATGCTGCTGTGCAATGGTCACTGGCAGTTGGTCCTCAATACAGCAATTTGCTGTCTGTAACACAACTAAATGATAATGGTTATATAGCAGCAGGAACTTTATATACAGATTTTTCAGGTGATAGCTCAGGCAATGTTACCTCAATAAATAAAAGTACAAATATCGTTTTAAGACTTGATGCAAATGGTAAGCTTATGTGGTGGAAATCTTTCAGGTTCAACAATACAGAAGGTTTAAAAACAAGTGCACAGGCGAAAGATGGCTCATTGCTTGTAACCGGTGTTGAAGATGAAACAAATGATGGTTACGTTATAAAGCTTGATAAAGATAATGGCGCCATACAATGGATGAATGGTTATAAAAGCTTAAAGAACAATGCATCGCCCAGGGCAGTGAGCCAAAGTGATAAAACCATTCATCTGCAGGTTGGCAACAGGATATTTTTTTTAACGGCTGATGGTAAATTTTTTGATGGAAGAAAAATAGAATTGAATTCAAGCAAGCTAAATCTTGACAATGTACCTGTAGGAAATTTTGGTTCTATTTCATCTGATAAGCAGATGTATGATGCTAACCTTTATCCAAAGCATTCACCTATTTTATTTGCTGTTCAAAATGATTCTGTGGTTGTATGGGCGCATGAATATAAGCAAACGGCAGACAATCTTCAACGCATCACCAATGCGTTTGTGCATAATCAGAACATTTATATTGCAGGTAGTTATATGGCAAACAATATTTCAGATAATGCAGCCTCAGAAAATCTTGCTTACCTGGTAAAAGCAGATGAAAATGGTTCTACACTATGTTCGGACACTTTTAAAATTTCGTTTAAGATTGATGTTATTCCATACCCACCAAACATAACACACAGCTGGATAAATGAGGGAAGTATTCAAACAAGCTATGTGCAACCTTATACACAAGAGCTTTCAGCTAAAACAATGCTGGATTGCGATATACAGAATTGTTGCAAAGCTGTTATAAAAGATACAAGTATTTTATTATGTAATGGTAATAATTATTTCCTGCCGCCAAATGATTCACTCGTAAAAACAACCGGTATGTATAGCTTTCATTATTTAACAACACGTGGCTGCGACAGTACGTGGAACTATAATATAAATTTTAAAAAATTATACAGCTTTAATTTAAGTGATACCTGTTTAATAAATAATCAACCCGTAACTTTTACGTTACCTTTTGACAGCACAGCTATTTATAAATGGCAGGATGGTTCAACAACAAGAATTTTTACTGCAACCACTCCGGGAAGATATTGGGTTAATGTAACATCTGCCTGTAACATTTTCAGGGATACGGTTAAAGTAAACGCACGCTGTTCTTTACCCATTTATCTACCTTCCGGTTTTACACCAAACGGTGATGGCAGAAATGATATTTTTAAAGCCGTTGATTTAAGTGGTCAACGTATGATTTTATTATCAGTTTATAACCGTTACGGGGAAAATATTTTTTCAGCCAAAAATGTAAGCACAGGTTGGGACGGAACCTTTAAAGGTGTTAATCAGCCGCCCGGGACTTATGTTTATATTTTCCGGTATTCAGACCTTGAAGGTAACCTGCATACACTGGAAGGTACAGTAGTTTTAATACGATAATATTGCCGGATTAATATGCAGGAAATAATCCACACGAATGTTTGTATTGTTGGTGCAGGCCCGGCTGGTTCAACTACATCTATAATGCTTGGCAAGCTTCGCATAAAGCATCTAATAGTTGATGCAGCCGATTTTCCAAGAGATAAAATTTGCGGTGATGGATTAGATCTTAAAGTGGTGCGTGTACTGAATAATATTGATCCATCCATCATAAAAAATGAATTTATAAAAGATGAGTTTACGCATTCAATGGGTATGTGTTTTATACTTCCAAAAGGCAAGCATATTGATTTGATGTGTAAGAATGAAAATGATGATGCACTTTTAAATCAACCCATATTTTATACTTCACGCAGAACCAGTTTTGACACTTTTTTATTTAATAAGATTGATAAAAATTTTGCCGATGTAAGAACCAATTGTTCTGTACAAAAAATTTCAAAAACAGGAGAGGAGTGGACGCTTGAAGCGACATATCAATCAAAAAAAATAATTATTAAAACACCAATGCTTGTTGGTGCTGATGGCGATCATTCAGTTGTTTTAAAACATGTTGGTGACAGGAATGTTAACCGCAATCATTATGCTGCCGCGTTACGGCAGTATTGGCAAAATGTTGATGGCATTGATGATAATAAACTCATTGAAATTTATTTCCCTAAAAAATATCCTTTTGCTTATTTCTGGATTTTTCCGCTTGATAACAATGAGGCAAACATTGGCTTTGGAATGGCAAGTTATCACGTTGCAAAAAAGAACATCAACACCCGTAAAGCGCTTCAAGATATTATTGCGAATGATGTGCACATCAGGCATCGTTTTAAAAATGCAGTTGCATTGGAACAACCAAAAGGCTGGGGCATTCCTATGTCAACATTAAACCGCAAAGCACATGGTGATGGTTGGCTGCTTATGGGTGATGCAGCATCAATGGTTTGTCCAAACTCAGGTGAAGGCATTGGGCCGGCAATGTTATCAGGTTACATCGCTGCGCATTACATTAAGCGGGCTGTTGATGAAAATTGTTTTATTGAAAAAATGTTCAGTAATTATAATAAGGAAATTCATAAGCCTTTGCTTGATGAAGAACGCATTTACAGGTTCGCCAATGCCATGCCTGCATCCATATTTATAAAGGGTGTTGATGCAGTTTTATCAAGTAATTTTTTTAAGAAATGGTACACTGAGAAAGAAATGAAACGATGGCTGGTAACTGCTTATACAAAGCCGATTAAGATAACTTACTGATTCTACTTCACTGTTCTTGCTTTTGAAACATAACCTTTTCCAAACTTGATTTTTATTTCATCAATGGCTTTATACAGGTTTGTTTTTTTCGATACATCATCAAACAAATTACCCTGCACATTTATGCTTTTAAAGTTTGTAAGCCTTACACCAAGCAATCTTACCGGCTTACCTTTTTTATATAATTTTTCAAAGAGATCCATTGCTGCGGAAATCAATTCATCGTCTCTAAAAGTATAATCAATTGCGGTTTGCCTTGATGTGGTTTCAAAATTTGGATAACGTATTTTGACAGCTATGCAACCTGCAAATTTTGCGTCCTGTCTTAATTCAAATGCAATCTTTTCCGTCATCCTGACAAGCTCGCTTAATAAAAAACCTGTTTCACCAGTATTTGTTTCAAAAGTGTTTTCGGTTGATATGGATTTTGCTTCATGCCATTCTGTAACAGTTCCATAATTTTTGCCTTGCGCTTTATTCCATAATTCTAATCCCCATTTACCCAACTGCGTTTCCATTTCAGCTTCAGTTCTTTCTAAGATATCACCGATAAATTCAATACCCATTTCATTTAAAACAGATAAAGTATGATTACCTACACCCGGAATTTTTTTAACAGGTAATGGTGCTAAAAATTCTTTTTCTTTTCCATGCTGGATAAATAAGTAACCGTTAGGTTTCGCTTCATCCGTAGCAATTTTAGCAATCAATTTATTGCTGGCAAGCCCGAACGAAATCGGAAGTTTTGTTTCGTTTATAATTTCTTCACGTAAGTCAATCGTCCATTTAAACGGGTCAAAAAATTTATCCATTCCTGTAAGATCAATATAAAACTCATCGATGCTTGCCTTCTGAAACTTTGGCGCTTTTACAGCAATGATATCTGTAACCCAATTTGAAAATTTACCATATTGTCCACGTGTACCGCGAATAAGTATTGCATGCGGGCATAGCTGAATTGCTTTTTTCATAGGCATGGCAGAATGCACACCAAACTTTCTTGCTTCATAACTGCATGTAGTAACAACGCCACGGTCGCGGCTGCCACCAACAATAACCGCTTTGCCTTTAAGCGAAGGGTCATTGATCATTTCAACACTTACAAAAAATGAATCCAAATCAAAATGCGCTATAAATGTTTTTTTAAGCACGATAACTGAAATTAAGTATTAAAGTGCATACAATAAAAAAGGCTTCTTTTCAGAAACCTTTTCACTTAAAAAATTAATTATTTTGACTGCTTTAATTTTGCATCTTGCCTTTATGCATGTTGCGCTGCATTTCTTCAAGCTGTTGCATCTGGTCTTTTGATAAGATTGATTTCAAACGCATCTTCATTTGTTCTTTTGTTGCTTTCATTTCCTGCTGTCTTTGATCCGTTGAAAGTGTCGTATCATTTCTGATTGACATCATAGTACCTGAAGACTGCTCACGGATTGCCATTACAGAATCGATTTGAACATCTGTAAGATGTAAGGAATCTTTTAGCATTTGCTGCGTTCTTGCGCCTTGCATACCATGTTTCTTCATCATGGGTTGACTTGTTTGCGCGTTGCTGCTAACAGTAATTAACAAAGCGGAAACAAACATTGCTGTGATTATTTTTTTCATTGTTTTTATTTTAAGATTCTACTGACTGCACGAAATGATGAAGGTTTACTTACATTAGAGATAGCCTAAAATTTTAAGCATGCTTTGTGCAGTTTGCTGCTTTGCATACAACCAGTCTGTTAACTTTCCGTTCTTATCATAACTGACTATAACGTGTTTGGGTGATGGTATTAAACAATGTTTTATACCGCCGTATCCACTAATCTGATCCTGGTATGCGCCGGTATGAAAAAAGCCAACATACAGTGGTTCACTATTCATGGGATCATCACCATTGTTTTCATTTGAAATCTTCGGTAAAAAAACTTCATTAATATGTTCTTCAGAATCATAATAATCATGGCTATCACATGTTAAGCCGCCAAGTACCACACGCTGATATTCGTTCTCCCATTTATTAATAGGCAGCATTAAAAACTTTTCGCCAATTCCCCATGTATCCGGTAAAGTAGTTATAAAAGAGGAGTCAATCATGTACCAGCGTTCACGGTCATTCTGTATTTTTTGACCAATGACACTATAAATATGCGCCATGCTTTCGCCGACTGTATAACTACCAAACTCTGTAAAAATATTTGGCATCGGAACCTTTGTTCTTTTGCAGGCTTTTTTAATATTGTTAACAATTTCATTAATCATAAACTGGTAATCATATTCAAAGCCAAGTGAATGCTTTATAGGAAAACCGCCACCAATATTTATTGAATCAAGCTCAGGACAAATTTTTTTTAACTGGCAATACAAGTTGATAATCTTGTTTAATTCACTCCAATAATAAATATCATCTTTAATGCCTTTGTTTAAAAAGATGTGAAGCATCTTTAATTGAAACCTGCCCTCATAACCTTCAATCTCATCAACATAAAATTCTAAAATATCTTTTGCACGAATGCCTAATCTCGATGTATAAAAAGGAAAGTTTGGTTCTTCTTCTGCAGCAACACGAATACCTAATTTAAATGGCTGCTTTACACTGCGCCGATATTGCTTAAGTTCTTCCTTATTATCTAATATCGGGATAACATTTGTAAAGCCTGTATTAATTAACCTTGCTATTCTTGATGTATAATTTTTTTGCTTGAAACCATTACAGATTATAAATATGTCTTTGGTAATTTTTTTTCTCTTGTATAGTTGATTGATGATCTCAACATCATACGCATAAGAAGTTTCAAGATTGATATCATACTTTAATGCTTCTTCAACTATGAAAGAAAAGTGAGAGCTTTTTGTACAATAGCAATAATTATAACTGCCTTCATACTTATGTTTCTTAATGGCTGATGCAAACATCTTCTTTGCCTTGTTTATCTGCATACCAATTTTCGGCAGGTAACTTAACTTTAATGGTGTACCATATTTATCAATAAGAGACTTTATATCAAGTCCATTAAATTGAAGGTAGCCATCGTCATTTACATTAAAATCTTCTTGTGGAAAATGAAAGGTTTGTTTAACCAGCGAAGTGTAGGAATTGTTCATTGCTTGCTATAACATAAATAATAACGCGTGCAAAAGTAATTGTTTGCAATAATCAGCAAATAAAAAAACCCCAATCGGGGTTTTAAAATTTTATTTAAGTAAGATTTATTTTACTGAATCAATCAGCGCTTTAAAGCTTTCAGGTTCGTTCATGGCAAGATCAGCCATAATTTTACGGTTCAACTCAATACCCTTTTCATTTAATTTATGAATGAACTGGCTATACGTTAAACCTTCTGCTCTAACAGCTGCATTAATACGTGCAATCCATAACTGCCGGTATTCACGCTTTTTAAGTTTACGGCCTACATAACTGTAAGTCATACCTTTTTCTACAATGTTTTTTGCAACTGTATAAACGTTTTTACGCTTACCATAAAAACCTTTGGCTTGCTTAAGAATTCTTTTTCTTCTTGCCCTTGATGCAACAGCATTTACTGAACGTGGCATATAATAATTTTTTAAGTTAATTAATATTGATGTTGGCTTATCTTAAACGTAATAAGCGTAGTACAAAATCCCTGTTTGATGAATCAACTTCGCCTTTCTGGCGCAACGCACGTTTGCGTTTGGTTGATTTTTTTGTAAGGATGTGACGCTTGAATGCTTTTTGATAAGTTATCTTGCCGGTAGCTGTTACTTTAAAGCGCTTTTTTGCGCTGGAGTTTGTTTTTACCTTAGGCATGTATAATCTGTTTAAGATTACTCCCTGCTGGCGTTTCCGAACATTCGGAACTCTTGTTGAGCCTTGTGGGAATTAAAATTTGGAGCGCAAAGGTAATGATATTACTGTTAGAAGCAAAACGAATCTGCTACTAAGATTTCATGTTTATAAACTGAAGCGGAATAGAAAGATTTGACTGTTTGCATAAAGCAATCACCTGTTGAAGATCGTCTATTTTTTTTGCCGTTACCCTAACAACATCATCCATAATCTGCACCTGAACTTTAAGGCTGCTATCTTTAATAAGCTTTACAATTTTTTTCGCATCATCCTGTTTTAAGCCGTTTGTTACAGTAACTTCTTTTTTTAAAACCTTACCGCTTGGGTAAGCATCTTTTGAAAAGTCAAACGCATTGGCGTCAATGCCTTGCTTAACTGAACGGCTAATTAAGACGTCAATCAATTGTTTCATTTTCATGTCGCTGTCAACTTCTAAATTCAAAATATAATCCTTCTTGTTTAGGTCAATTTGCACATGCGAATCCCGAAAATCAAAACGGTTGGTTATTTCTTTTTTTGCCACGTTTACTGCATTATCTAATGTTTGCAGGTCAACTTTGCTTACTATATCAAATGATGGCATAAAATGTTAATTATTTTTTGTAACATGTGTTCAAAATTATCGTTATTAAACTTAACTAACATCTGTATGTCATAAAAACAGTAAAAAAAAATTGGAATAAGTATTGCGACATTTGAATAACAATTAACTAACAACAAATATGAAAAATAATTTTAAAAATATTGTTTACCCTTTGCTGATTCTGCTGATTGCAGCTTCTTGCAGTGCTCCGCGTTATGCATCAGCGCAAAATGATGGTTATTACAATGACAACAATAATCAGAATTATAATCCTAATCAGAACAATGATAATAGTTATAATCAGAACCAGGGCAACTATAATAATCAGGAATATGATGATCCAAGTAATTACGATGAAAATCCTTCTGACGTAAATATCTATACATTTAATGATGCATTAAACCCTTATGGAAGATGGATTGAATCTCCTGAATATGGACGTTGCTGGATTGCAGGCCAGCCAGGTTTTGTACCATACTCAACCGGTGGTCATTGGTTATATTCTTCTTATGGATGGACGTGGGCATCTGATTATGCATGGGGTTGGGCACCTTTTCACTATGGCCGTTGGTCTTACGATTCTTTCTATGGCTGGATGTGGATTCCAGGTTATGAATGGGGACCAGCCTGGGTGTCTTGGAGAACTGGGGGTGGTTTTTATGGATGGTCGCCTTTGGGTCCTGGCTTAGGTGTAGGCATTGGCTTTGGCGGAGGTGTTCCTTATAACAGGTGGGTATTTGCTCCTTGCAGGTATATGGGTTATAATAATATCAATCATTATTATGCTTCACCTTCGAGAAATGTTACCATTATTAATAATACAACGGTTATAAATAATACAACAGTTTTTAATAATCACACATTTGTTGCAGGCCCAAACAGGTCTGATGTTGAAAGAAATACCGGCAGAAGAATTAACGCTGTTCAGATACAAAATGCTACAACACCAGGCAGAACTGTAGTTTCTCAAAACAGAATTCAGATGTACAGGCCAGGTGTAACATCAAGGTTTCAAAACGCAAACAAAAATACAAATGGTAGTTCTAACACGCAGTTGATGCGGCAAAGAAACAGTGATGTAAACAATCAAGGTCAGGATCAAATAAACAGAAATAATAGTAAGCCTTATGTTACTGATGGCCGTAACCAGATTTTTAATAATCATCAGAATACACCACAGGCTAATCAAAATCCTCAGCCAGTTCCTGATCAGCGTTACAGGTTAAATAATAACCAGTTTAATCAACAACAGCAAAATCAACAATTGCTGCAACAGCAAAAGCAGCAGCAGTACCAACAGATGCAGCAACAACAAAATCAACAACGTCAACAGCAAATGCAGCAAATGCAACAACGTCAACAGCAGTTTGAACAGCAACGTCAGCAACAATCCAAACAACAACAAAATAATCGTCCACCTGAAAACAGGCAGTTTAATAATTCATTCAATAACAGGAGCCAGAGTTTCAGTCAGCCAAGGCAACAATCATTTAGCCAACCTCACTTTAGCGGTGGTGGCGGAAGATCGGGTAAACATAGTTTCTAACAAAAAGCCTCGCTTTGCGAGGCTTTTTGTTAGGCTGATTACCGAAACATGTTAAAGGGATTGCTTATTTTGCACAAAACAAAAACATTGGATACAAGTTCAGTAATATTCATCATAGCAGTTACAGTATTAGTTACAGCAAGCATTATGTATATTATTTTAACCCGTATGAAATTAGTTGGCGATACTAGTAGTACGGTAAAAGATGCACCAAGTTCGTCTATGCAATTGCAGGCTTATGAAAGATTAATTATTTTGGTTGACAGAATTGCGTTACCTAATTTAATAAGCAGGGTTAACCAGCCACATGCCACTGCAAGAGAAATGCAATTATTGCTTACACAAAACATACGTTCTGAATTTGATTACAATATAACCCAGCAGATATATACTACACCGGATGCATGGAATGCTGTAAAGAATTTAAAAGAACAAAATCTTCTTATCATTAACCAGCTTGCCAACGTATTACCACCTAATGCCACAGGCTTGGATTTAAATAAGTTGTTACTGGAATTTTTAATGAATGATAAAAAAGGCACACTGCACGAAGTAGTAAGTGAAGCTTTAAGTTACGAAGCAAAAAAGCTGATGCAGTAAGTTTTCGCAAACCTTTGGTGCAGAATTTTTATTTAATTTCCGTTATACAGCTTAATTATTTTAGCACCTGAGTTTAATGCAATACAATTGTTTATGCCAGATGATACAAGACGTTTTACTGATAGCGATATTGAAATAAAAAAAGTTTATCAGTCAACGGTTAACGGCTCACCGTTAACTGAAGAGCCTGGAAAATTTCCTTATACACGCGGCATACAGCCGGATATGTATCGTGGCAAGCTTTGGACGATGCGCCAGTACGCAGGCTTTTCAACCGCAGAAGAAAGTAATAAGCGTTATCATTATTTATTATCACAAGGTGTGCATGGTTTAAGTATCGCGTTCGACTTACCCACACAAATTGGTTATGACAGCGATCATGTTTTAGCGGACGGTGAAGTTGGTAAAGCTGGCGTTGCTATTGACAGTATAGAAGACATGCAGATTTTGTTTAACGGCATCAAGCTGCAGGATATAACTACATCAATGACGATTAATGCAACTGCTTTTATATTACTGGCTTTATATGTAGCCGTCGCCAAACAGCAAGATGCCGATTTGAAAAAAATATCCGGCACAATACAAAATGATATTTTAAAAGAATATGCTGCAAGAGGAACTTATATTTATCCGCCTCAACCTTCGATGCGCATTATTACTGATATTTTTGAATGGTGCAGCACATCATTGCCAAAGTGGAATACTATTTCAATATCAGGTTATCACATCCGTGAAGCGGGCAGTACGGCTGTACAGGAAATTGCCTTTACTTTAAGCAATGGAAAAGCATATGTGCAAGCCGCACTTGATAAAGGCCTTGATATAAATGTATTTGGTAAGCGCTTGTCATTTTTCTTTAATGCACATAATAATTTGTTTGAAGAAATAGCCAAGTTTCGTGCAGCCAGAAAAATGTGGGCAATCATTATGAAGGCTGCAGGCGCCACTGATGAAAAGGCTATGATGCTGCGCTTTCATGCACAAACAGGCGGCAGCACACTAACGGCGCAACAACCTTTAAATAATATTTCAAGAGTTACTATTCAAACATTGGCTGCTGTGTTAGGTGGCACACAAAGCCTGCATACAAATAGTTATGATGAAGCTTTGAGTTTGCCTACCGAAGAAGCTGCGCAGATTGCATTACGTACGCAACAGGTTGTGGCATTTGAAAGCGGTATTTCAGATACAACTGACCCCTTAGGCGGAAGTTATTTTGTTGAAACACTCACCAGGCAAATAGAAGATGAAGCATGGAAATTGATTGCAGAAATTGATAAGATGGGCGGCAGTGTTTCGGCAATTGAGCAAGGCTTTATTCAGAATCAAATAGCAAAAAGTGCTTATGATTATCAGCGCAAAGTTGAAACAAATGAAAAAATAATTGTTGGCGTAAATAAATTTCAGTCAACCGAAACTAAAAAAATATCTCTATTAAAAATTGATGATAATATACGCAAGCTGCAGATTGAAAAATTAAAAGAGTTTAAGGTATCGAGAGACAATATTAAGATTGAAAATTGCTTAAAGAAATTGCAAGATACAGCATCATCAAACGAAAATATTATGCCTGCTGTAATTGATGCGGTTGAAAACTTTTGTACGCTTGGAGAAATTGCTGATGAATTGAGAAAGGTTTTTGGCGAATATCATTAATTGTTTAAAAAGCATATACATTTCAGTTAAAAGCTTAAGCATTTCTTTCGAAAGCTTAAACATTTCAGTAAAAAGCTTAAGCATTTCTTTTAAAAGCATATACATTTCGATAAAAAGCTTGAGCATTTCTTTCAAAAGTTTATGCATTTCGATAAAAAGCATAAGCATTTCCTTTAAAAGCTTATGCATTTCCTTCAAAAGCATATACACTTCACCCAAAAGCATTACTTTTCTAAAATAACAATTCAATTTTTTATAAAACTTGTTCAACATTTTAGTTTTTTATGTGATTTGAGGAAGTTAGTGAACTCACCCAGTTGTTCTGATTACAGGCAACTATTCCGATTCGTATTAAAGAAAAGCGGAAATCATCCATTTCCTTATCTTTCCCGCTTAATTCTACGGTATGAAACGGTTACTGCTTTCTGCTTCATTATTATTTTTATTTAATTTTTGCCTGGTTGCTCAACCTTCTTTTGTAAAAGACAGTATCGACAATTACATAAAACAAGGTTTGAAAGATTGGAATATTCCCGGTCTTGCTATTGTGATTGTAAAAGACGGGCAGGTTGTTATGATGAAAGGCTATGGAGTTCGCAATGTAAAAACCAATGAGCCTGTTGATACCAACACATTATTTATGATTGCCAGCAACAGCAAGTTATTTACAGCAACATCTTTAGCGCAGCTTGAGTATGATAAAAAACTTTCGCTTGATGATAAAATAACTAAATATTTTCCCTGGTACGCAGATTACGATTCAAACACAACCAACCTTGTTACCGTAAAAGATATGCTGGCACATCATCTCGGTACAAAAACTTTCCAGGGAGATTTTACTTTCTGGAACTCTAATCTTTCCCGTGATTCAATCATGTATAAAATGCGTTTGCTGAAACCCACGGGCAACTTTCGTCAGCAATGGGGTTATTGCAACAGTTGCTTTTTAACAGCAGGCCAGGTTATTCAACAGGTAACCGGCAAACCATGGGAAGTGTATGTATATGACAGCATCATTGAACCGCTTGGCATGACGCACACACATGCACTTGGTAATAACATGGAGCAAATGCCTGATGCTGCCGCACCATACTCTAATTCTTTTACAAAAGACCTTAAGGTTTTGCCTTACGATAATGTTGATAATCTTGCGCCTGCCGGAGCTGTTGTGAGTTGTGTAGGCGATATTTCAAAGTGGCTGATGCTGCAGCTTAATAATGGTAATGCAAATGGCAAACAAATAATTCCATCGCAAGCCATACAACGTACAAGAGAAATGAATACCATTATCCGCAGTAAAAAAAATGGTATGCTGCCAATAAATATTTATGGTTATGGACTTGGCGTTTTTATAAGTGATTATGGCGGCCATCTTACGTATGAGCATACCGGCGGCGCTGATGGTTTTGTTACCAATGTTTGTTTTGTGCCTGATGAAAATTTAGGCATTGCCATCTTTACCAATAATGATAACCAGGATTTTTTTGAATTGCTGCGTTATCAGGTTCTCGATGCTTATCTTGGATTGTCTTATCACAATTATAGTCAGTTGTCGCTGCCAGGTTTCACAGCCGAAAGAAAACAAACTCTTGATGGTATTGATGCATTGAAAGCGCGTGTAAAAGGTAATAACCTGCCTTTGCCAATCAGTTCTTATGTAGGAACCTATAACAATGCTTTATTTGGAAATATTATCATCACCGCAATGGGCAGCAAGCTGCTTATAAAATTTGGCAATCATAACGATTTAACCGCAACCTTAGATTATATGGATAGTGCTGAGTGGATGATAACTTATAATAACCCGGCATTCGGAATATTTCCATTAAAGTTCACAACTGATGAAAATAAAGTAACTGCCGTTACTATTAAAGTGAATGATTTTTTAGAGTATGATCCGTATATATTTTCTAAACAATAAATACTAAATCAATTCACTTCTTTTTTGAACGCCACATTTCATACCGCAAAAATATTTGCAGCGTTGGATTTTTTTTCTGTGATGAGTTTACAAAATATTCTTTTCTTAAGAATGGCTGTAATCCTTGTTCATATATAAAACCCAACGACAATTTTTTCCATTTATATTCCGTCTCAAACATTCCCTGTAAATAAGTGGGCGTAAATGATGAATCGCTTTTTATTTTTAAAAATTTAGCTGTATCCCGGTTTATAGTATCTTCTGCAACTGCGCTGCTAAACCTGTTTAATATAATTCCGGTGCCCGCTGATAAATGAGAATTAAAGTTATAATGCAAGCTCAATGGTAACTGGTGATAATATATTTTTTTTAAAGTGTATTTATAAAGATTAGCCGGTTTAGTAAGCTGTGGCGCACTGTAGCGTAATTCCAGTTGAAGAAAAAACTTTTGCTTGTCATAAACTTTAAGAAATACAGAAGGTATATAATTAAGCAATAAGCCTCCAAAACCTTCTGCATTGAATGGAATAAAAGTTTGACCTCCAAAAGGTATTTGTTGATGTTCGGTAAAACCTGCAGTGAATGAATTTTTATGTTGCTTTTGTGATGTTTCTTTTTGTTTTTTATTGTTTGATGAATCCTGCTTTTGTTGTGCTGTAATTTTTTTTGCAGCAGTATCAGGTTGAGGCGTAGTTACAATGTTTGAATCATTAAATGAAGCCGAACTATCTGTGTGCTTGTTATAGTTCTGTTCAATAGCAGACGTATCATTGTTTATTGTTTTATTGGCAATTTTATTTGGAGTGACTTTTCTTTTTTGCCTTTGAACAATATTTTTATTTTCAACAATCCTGTTACCGTTAATCTCAGATGAGCTTTCATGTTGTCTTGATAATAAGCTTTTGTTTTTAATAACTTTTAATTGTTGATAGCTGTTTGATTTAGAAGTGTCAATATCGTTTGCAACTTTATTTTTAAACGCATTACTTGTATCATGATTTTTTAAGATTGAATCAACAACTCCAGTTTTATTAAAGTTATTTTTATTAAAAGATTTTTGTTCTTCAATTTGCTTACCTGCATAATTTTTTGTGTTGATATTTTGGTGCTTGAATATTTTATTCCAAAACAAAATTGAACTAATCAACAACAATGCAATTCCAATTACTGCAAACAAACCACAACCTTTTAACGACGGTATAATTACACCATCGTCATCATCTTTTTCATCCAAACGCCTGCGCATATCTTTCCATGCAGCATTTTCATCCGGCAGTGAAAGTGCTTCCAGCTTTTGAATTATTTCATCTTCGTATGGTAATTGCTCATTCATTCTATCGTACGCATTTGTTTAATTTTTTGCTGTAAGATTTTTCTTGCTTCACTCAAATGCCATTTACTTGTTCCTTCTTTTATATTCATCATTGCGCTTATTTCCTTATGTGAATAGCCATCTATCAGATACATGTTAAAAACAGCTTTGGTAGCAGGCGGCAAATACTTCAACAATTCAAGCACTTCTGCTGCATTCATTTTAGAAGTTATATCAGGAGATATTACTGTTTCAGGTGCTTCACTTAAAGGCTGCAATGGATTTTTTTTATCACGGATTTTAAGAAAGTTAATACAGCTGTTAATTATAATAGTTCTTATCCATGTATACAAACCTGCTTTTGCTGCATCATATTGATGAATATTTTTAAACACTTTATAAAAGCCTGTGTTTAATACTTCGAGTGCATCTGCCTGGCTTTTTGTATAACGAAGACAAATGGTCATCATGGCGCCATAAAAACTTCTGTATAAATTTTCCTGCGCTAAACGGTTATTGGCCCGGCAACCGCTAATGATGTCTTCTGTATTAATATCGTTATTGCTCAATACTCCGGATCATATTAATTTAAAACTTTTAAAAAATGCTTCTTTTTGCGTTGCCCGTTATGTTGGTATCAATAAAATATTGTCCGGTCGGTAAATTCTGTACCGGAATAGTGATCATATTTTTTCCGCTTATACCACCTGTTTTTGATGAATAAACTATAAAATCAATAGCATGCTCCAGTGAAGAATCAACATGATGCGTAAATAAAACAGAGCTTGAATCATTACATTTATTAAAAGCAATAACCTGCTCACAGTTGTTTGCTTCGCAACCTGACTCTGTTTTAATTTTAAGACAAACATTATGTAAACCAGGACTTAAAAATTTGTATTCAAAGAATGAACCCGTATCTACTTCTTCACTATCAATCATCCATGAATAACTTTTAACTAAAGCTCCCATTGGTTGAGAATAAGCATTAAAAGCATATTCATTTGCCGCGTTAAATCCATTAACAGCTCTAAAAATAAAATCAGCAGTGCAGGTTGGCATAAAATTTATAGTTACAGATTTTGAAGCTGTATTGCTGCAGGCATTTAAAGAATCATAAATAATGTGAGTGACCATGTAAGTTTCGGGGATTTAAACCGAATAATTAAAATCATAACCAGTATAGCTGTAATTAGTTAAACTATCTTTCTGTATAGACCAGCTATCCATCGCACCGGCGATTGAATCTTGCGGATAACAGTTAACTGTATTTAGGTTTATGTTATAATTAAAATTAGCATTGCATTGAGCTTTTATATTTCCTTCAAACAACAATATTATAACAGCGAAAAAGCAGCAGCGTAGAATTTTCGTCATACAATTTAATTGATAGTTTACTTCATATACAATCTTTACACATAAAAGGTTGGGTAATAAAAATATTTTCCTGATTTTGATTTACCTGTTTAAAAAGATTTTCCTAAGAATTTAAATTTGAACCTAAAAGCAGACTTAAATAATTTCCTGCCGTGGAAATTTATTTGTCACAGCAGGAAATATATAACGGCACGGCAGAAAGTTTACACTACCCGCTGTAGCTTTCGAAATGAGAAGTAATCTGTATTAAAACATCTTACAAAATCATCAAATAAAACACATTAAATAAGTGGAATGCAGCCTTAAAAGATTAGGTTTGCAGGCTTAATTTTTTCACTTTATATAGTTCGGTTTAAATAATGGACGAGAATAAAATTCCGGAACAAACTTCAGATAACGATAGAATCATACAGGTAAATATTGAGGAGCAAATGAAGACGGCATACATTGATTACTCAATGTCCGTTATTGTTGGTCGTGCCTTACCTGATGTTAGAGATGGGTTTAAACCAGTGCATAGGAGAATATTGTTTGCCATGAGTGAGCTTGGCATTAGCTCTGGCCGGCCATACAAGAAATGTGCACGTATTGTAGGAGAGGTGCTTGGCAAATATCATCCGCATGGTGATACAGCAGTATATGATTCACTTGTAAGAATGGCGCAAGAGTGGAACATGAACCATACACTGATTGATAAACAGGGAAACTTTGGCAGCCCGGATGGTGATCCGCCGGCAGCAATGCGTTACACAGAATCAAGACTACAAAAGCTTGCTGAAAGCATGCTGGACGATATTGAAAAAGATACAGTAGATTTTCAGTTAAATTTTGATGATTCACTTGAAGAACCTGCTGTTTTACCAAGCCGTGTTCCGCAGTTGCTTATCAACGGTTCAAGTGGTATTGCAGTTGGTATGGCAACCAACATGATGCCACATAATCTCTCAGAAGTTATTGACGGTTGTATAAATTATATTGATAATAAGGAAATAACTATTGAAGAGCTGATGAAGTTTGTGAAAGCACCTGATTTTCCAACTCATGGAGTTATATATGGAATGGAAGGTGTTTTGCAAGCCATGCTTACCGGTCGCGGGAGAGTGGTGCTGCGTGGCAAGTGCCACATTGATACAAAAGCAAGCGGCAGGGAACAAATTATAATTACTGAAGTGCCGTACCAGGTTAGCCGCGATGCACTAACAGATAAGATTGGCCAACTTGTAAATGATAAAACCATTGAAGGTATTGTTCATGTAAACAACGAAAGCAATAATAAAGAAGGAACCCGTATTGTTGTTGACCTGAAGCGCGATGCTGTCGGTAATGTTATAATCAATCAGCTATATAAATTTACTGAATTACAAACCAGCTATGGCATAAACAATGTTGCTTTAAGTAAAGGCAGGCCAAAAATTCTCAATCTTAAGGAACTCATCAGTGAGTTTATAGAGTTCAGGATGGAAGTGGTTATACGCCGCGCTAACTATGAATTGCGTAAAGCAAAAGAAAGAGCACATATATTAAACGGTTATCTCATCGCACTTGATCACCTTGATGAAGTAATTAGTCTTATTAGAAATTCATCAACACCTGATATAGCAAAAGAAAATTTAATTAATGCAGGCTGGGGACTTGATGAAGTTCAGGCGAAAGCAATTCTTGAATTGCGTTTGCAACGGCTTACCGGTTTGGAAAGAGATAAGATTAAAGAAGAGTATGAATCATTATTAAAACAAATTGCAGGTCTTGAAGAGTTGCTTGCAAGTGAGCCATTGCGTTATGATCTTATCAAAAAAGAATTGCTTGAAATAAAGGAAAAATTTGGTGTAGCCCGTAAAACACAAATTCAATACCTCGCAGATGAAATGCGCATAGAAGATTTGATTGAAAAAGAAGATGTAGTTATTACTGTTTCGCATTTAGGCTATATAAAAAGAACAAGCGCATCAGAATACCGCCAGCAGCGCAGAGGTGGCAGAGGTGCTATCGGCAGCAAAACAAGGGATGAAGATTTTGTAGAGCATTTGTTTGTTGCATCAACACATGATTCTATGCTTTTCTTTACACAACAAGGCCGCTGTTACTGGCTTAAAGTGTATGAAGTGCCTGAAGGCGAAAAACAGGGTAAAGGCAGAGCAATACAAAACATGGTGCAATTAGTGCCTGGTGATACTATCAAAGCTATTATCAATGTAAAAAACCTTGAAGACAAGGAGTTTGTAAGCAATCATACTATTGTACTTTGTACTAAGAGAGGTGTTATTAAAAAAACTTTGCTTGAAGGTTTTAGCCGTCCACGTACAACAGGCGTTAATGCCATAACTATTTTAGAAGGAGATGAGCTGTTATATGCCATGCTTACTGATGGAAATTGCGAGATAATGATGGCGGTTAAAAGCGGGAGGGCCATTCGTTTTCCTGAAAGTAAAGTGAGACCTACCGGCCGCGGCGCTATTGGTGTTTCAGGCATTGAAGTTGATGATACAACAGATGAAGTTGTTGGCATGATATGTGTCCAAAAGGAATCGAAAAAAACGGTTCTGGTTGTTAGTGAAAAAGGCTTTGGAAAACGTACCCATGTTGATGAATACAGGATTACAAACCGTGGTGGTAAAGGAGTAAAAACAATCAACGTAACAGAAAAAACGGGTCAGCTTGTTGGCATTCTTGATGTGCAAGAAAAAGAAGATTTATTAATAACATGTAAATCAGGAATTATTTTAAGAACATCGGTTTCAAACATAAAAGAATCAGGCAGAGCAACACAGGGCGTTATATTAATCCGGTTAGACAATGGTGATGAGATTGCAGCAATTTCAAAAGTAGAAGAAGCCGAAAAAATTGAAGACGATAATCAAGCACAGCAAACAAACCCGGAGAACTTATCAAATGACATAGTTAGTGAATAATATTATTAATCTTATTTTTAAATTAAAAATTACCAGATGAAAAAAATATTGCTATCGTTTGTTCTTGCTTTTTGCACTATGTATTTAATGGCGCAGGATGAAGCCGTTATTCAATTATATGTTACGCAAAAACAATATGAAAAAGCTAAAGACCAGGTAGATAAGTGGCTTGCCAATCCTAAATTAAAAGATAAGGACAAGGCCACTGCTTATTTATGGAAGCTAACAGTTTACGGAAACATTTATGCTGATTCTTCTCTTAGCTCAAAATATCCTGATGCAGCAGACCAGGCAATGGATGCTTTTGCAAAATACCAGGCAATTGATCCTTCATTAAAACAAATGAGGGAAGGAAATTTTGCCGGTGGTCTTGGAAGTATTTATAATGCTTCATTTAATAAAGGAAGGGCTGCGTTTCAGAATAAAAGTTGGCAGGAAGCTTTTAAGCAATTTTCGACAGCCGAAAGAATTGGTGAATTCTTATTAACCAATAAATTAAGCTCAACTACTTCAACCATTGATACAACAACAGTTTTATATACGGGTTACGCTGCACAGAACTCACAGCTTACAGATTCAGCTGCCAAATATTATGCTATGCTGGCTGATGTAAAAGTTGCTGCGCCTGAATATGAAGATATTTACAAGTATCTTATACAATATTATTCTGATAAAAAAGATGATGCGAATTTTAAAAAGTACTTAGCTGAAGCAAAAGAATTATATCCAAACGATAATGCTATGTGGTCACAGTTTGAAATGAACAACATGACTTCAAATGCAGATTTGCCCACATTGCTTGATCAGTATAACAAAGATGTAGCTGCCGGAAGTATGAATGAAACCAAGTATGCAACATATGGAGAATCTTTTGCAACAACCGACAAATCGCAATTGGATAAATTAGATAGCATTCAAAAAATGAATTTAAAAGTAACAGCCGCCCAGGCTTTTTCAAAAGCTTTTGATGCAAATAATACTAATGGTTTATATGCTTTTAATACCGGTGTAATTTATTACGGTATTTATACAGATTTAGATGACAGGTTTAATGCAAACCGTGGTGAAAGTGCAGCTTTAAAAATAAAACGAAAAGAAATCGCAGCTATGGAAATGGGTTATGCTGATACAGCTTCTCAATGGCTTACAAAAGCTTATACTATTTTAAAAGCAAAGCAGGATAGAGCCAAATCTGAAACATTAAGCCTTAACCGTACCGTAGATTATCTTGCAAATATTTATTATTGGGAAAGAGATCAAACCAAAGTAAATGGTAATAACAAAGATTATGATAAACTGGATGCATTATATAAACAATATGATGCAGAACATAACAGTTACAAATAGAACGTTTATAATTATGAAGGAGCCGCTAAAATTTAGCGGCTTTTTTATGCTTACACGGCAAGACTTCTAATGCAACGCAAATGCAAAACGACGATAACACAATATTATGTTTAAGTCGTGGATTAGGGGCGGAGCAAAATCCTATATTTTCTTTAAAGGATTTTGCGAAGCTGAAGCTGTGCGTGGGCAAAGGGGGAATAAAACTTTCTGCGTTAAGCAGAAATCAAATTTTACTTTTTACAAAGTAGACAATAAATATCCTTACCAATTTCTATCGAATAATAAAAAGCAGCAAAACAGGTCGCGATTGCTATCCATAAAGTTGCTCGGTACGTATTCTCCTCCAAATTTTTAAGCCTATTTTTTTCTGTTTCATCGTTTATTGATTTTTGTCTATAGCCTTTATTTTGAACTAACAATTCCTCTTCAAAAGTTATATAATAACTATATTCTTCATAAGTTAATTTCATTTGATACGTTCTTTCAACCGTAGCGTGCATTATATATTTATCATCTTCAAGCCTTTGTAAAACAAAAAACAATCTATCATCGGAGATGTCTATATCGCAGGTTTCTAAATTTTTTTTATATCATAAAAACCCTTTTCAATTTTTTGTGTTTCATTAGGGTTCATGTAGTTTAAAATGCAATCAAGCAATTCATTAGGTGTTAATTTTTTACTCATAAATCTTTCATGTTTTTAATTTTATTCAACCTCTCCAAAGCGCGGAGCGTTTTATTCCCCCTTTCTTCCGGCTTTTGTGCGTGCTACTTAACATAAAAGTTTGTTATCGGCTTTTGCGTTCCTTTCTTGCCGTGTAAAGGATTTTTCTGCTATATAATGGAATAATAAAAGAAAAGAAATTGTATAAAAAAAGGCAGCTCGACTAAACATCCGGAGTTTAGCCTTTCAGGTCGTGCCTATTCGGCTCCCTTTGACTTGGCTGCCTCTTATCCAAGGATGGAACTAAGGTACAATTTCTTTTCTTTTATTACGACTTTTCATGCTAAGAAAAATCCTTTACACGGCAAGACTTCTTATGCAACGCAAATGCAAAACGACGATAACACAATATTATGTTTAAGTAGCGGCTTTGGGGCGGAGCAAAATCCTAAGTTTTCAAAACAGGATTTTAGCGAAGCTGAGGCTGGGCTTGAGTATAAAAAATTGGCTTTCGCCCTAAAGGCGAAATAATGAAAATTGCAAATTTTCTGCTCTGCTAAATTTTATACCGTGTAGCGAATAGCAAACTATTAAAAAGTTTCACAGTATGTTTTGCGTTATCTAAAACAATTTATTTATTGGTATCATGATTTTGATTTTGATATATTATTAGTGTATCTGTATGTTGCGATGGCGGTTTTAAATTTATTGTTAGCTGTTGTAACTTACTTTGTTTGTCTCCACTATGGTCTAATATAATTATCCTCAAATTTATAATTTGAATAATTAAAGTGAATATCGAAAAGATTATTGTACCTCTCAAAGCCCATTTTTGAAAAGTATAACCTTTGTTTGCAGGGTTTAATAAAACATTATAGTCTTTAATTTCATGTTCTTTATTAAAAATAGGCTCTCTGATATATTTGGCTTTCTTGATAACTAAAGCAGACAAAGAATTTAGAAAAGATTTGTCTTCAATTTCTTGTTTGTTAAATTCTTCATCTTTGGTAACATCATAAAATACTTTTCCCATCCTTGCATATCCATCATCTGTAATAGACTTCAACGCAGTTTTAATTAGTTCAGATTTAAGATTTTCATATTCTGCATTATTCATATAGTAAACGGTTTAAAAGTTTTAAGTTCCCGTTCCTATAATTAATAATGTTAGTAGTAGTTCCCACCGAGCTTGTATTTGCCAATTATTCTTTACTCACAGCCGGGCGTTATACTTAACATAATATTAATTATAGGAAATTATTATTTCTATAAATTGAAATAAAATCATTCACTAATGAAAAAACATTAACCAAATTCTTATTAAGCAAAACTGGTGATTTTAAACCTCTTTCTGCAAATGTTTCAACGCTGGTAATTATCCGTGCTTCATCCCATAAATTTTCGTCAATAAAATGTTGTAATGTTTTTTGGCCACCTTCAACCAAAATGCTTTGAATGTTTAATTTGAAACAGGCTTCAGAAATATGACTTGCCAAATTAGTTATGCTTTTAAGCTTATAGTAATGAGTTTGATAATTTAATTTCTCTGGAATATTAGAATCACTTTTAATAAGATTAAAAATTATTGTTGGTGCATTATTATTGAAAATATTTAACTTGTCAGGCAGTTTTGAACCTAAATCAATAACTAATCTTACCGGAGATTTTCCACTCCATAAACGGTTCGTTAGATTTGGATTATCTTTTAAAGCTGTGTTCGTTCCAATCAAGATTCCGGCTTCCTCAAACCGCCATTTATGCACTAGTTTATTAGATAAATAATTACTGATTAACAATCGCTTATTTTCGTCAGATGAAATTTTATTATTAATAGTTTGCGCCCATTTTAAAATTATATATGGACGCTTTTGAGAATGGAATAAAAAGAATCGTTTGTTCAACTTCCGGCATTCTTCTTCAAGCACACCAACAACAACTTCTGTATTATTTTCTTTAAGCTTTTGTATTCCTTTACCATCAACCTTTGTAAAATTATCCTGACAACCAATAATTACTTTAAAAATTTTATTATGAATAATTAAGTCTGTACAAGGTGGTGTTTTGCCGAAATGATTACAAGGTTCTAATGAAACATATAGAACTGCATCTTTTATTAAATGTGCGTCTTCTTTTTTAACTGATTGAATACAATTGACTTCAGCATGTTCTTGACCATAATTTTGATGGTATCCTTCACCTATTATTTTGTCATTATAAACAAGCACGGCACCAACCATTGGGTTAGGCGCAACATTTCCTGCTCCTAATTGAGCAAGCTGTAAACACCGGCGCATAAAATCTTCGTGCGAATATTGCATGAATCAAAAATAACCAAACATAATTTTGCAACTGTGACTATTAGAAAGGCTTATTATTATTTGTGTTCAAACCTTACCGAAATATATAATAAAAAAGAAGCGGCAAACATTGCTGAGTTAACTATTGAAAAAATTACCGGTTTATCTAAGGTTGATAGAATTGTTTACGGTGAAAAAAAATTGAATGACAAACAAACATCATTACTTGAAAATTATAATGAACAGCTTTTAAAGCATAAGCCTGTTCAATATGTTTTAAATGAAGCATGGTTTGCAGGTGTGCGTTTTTATGTTGATGAACATGTATTGATTCCAAGACCGGAAACTCAAGAACTGGTTAACTGGATAATTACGGATTGCGTTGATAACTCAAAAATAAATAATTCAGTTCTTGATATAGGTACCGGTAGCGGGTGCATTGCAATTGCTTTAAAAAAGAAACTATCAGCATTAAACATTACTGCACTTGATATAAGTAATGAAGCTTTAAAAATTGCATCACAGAATGCTGAAGCAAATGATGCAATTATTAACTTTATTACAGCTGATATTACACAACCTGTCGAAACAAAAAATTTAGATTCATTTGATGTAATTGTAAGTAACCCACCTTACATAACTAAAAAAGAGGCTTTATCTATGGACAAAAATGTTTTACTCTTTGAGCCCCACCTGGCTTTATTTGTTACCGATGAAAACCCATTTCTGTTTTATGAGAGCATCAGCAACTTTGCCTTGCATCATCTTACGAATAATAGCTTTCTATATTTTGAAATAAATGAAAGTTATGCAAATGAAGTGGCACAAATTTTATATCAAAAAGGGTTTCAATCAATTGAAACCAGTAAAGATTTACAGGGAAAAGACAGAATGATTAAAGCAGCCTTATCACTTCAAAAAACACCTTAATTTTACAATATGATTACAGCCGTAGAAGCAGGAACTTTAATTAAAGACGATGTTTACACAGATGACTTGCTTACGTTAACACCTGATTATAAACTTGTCGTTTGGAATGACAATAAAAACACTTTTGAATGGGTTATTGAAACCCTAATGGATATCTGTTCCCATACACATGAGCAGGCAGAGCAATGCGCCTACATTATACATTTTCAGGGCAAATATGCAGTAAAAGAAGGTGATTACGAAACTTTGAAACCAATGCGTGAAGCGATAACTGAACGTGGTATTAATGCCACTATTGAAGAAACAGTTGAAAGCTAATAAATCACTTTTAATTTATCATTTTCAAATTTTAAATGTCAGTATACGTTCTTGATGATAGATTGTGGTTTCCTGATGCAAGTGAGGCCACAGAAGACGGTTTACTGGCAGTTGGAGGCGATTTGAGCGAAGAACGATTATTACTTGCATATCGTAAAGGCGTATTTCCATGGTATGAAAATGATGTTCCTTTATGGTGGTGTCCTGATCCTCGTTTTGTATTGTTTCCTGAAAAATTAAAAATCAGCAAAAGCATGAAGCAGGTTTTAAAAAAAAATCAGTTTAGCTTTTCTTTAAATAAGGCATTTGAAGTAGTGATTCATAATTGTAAAGCAGCAAAGAGAAACCAGGAAGGTAACGGAACTTGGATAACAGATGATATTGAACGAGCGTATATCAACCTGCATAAAAAAAATTATGCTGTTAGTGCAGAAGCCTGGCAAAATAATGTTTTGGTTGGCGGGTTATATGGCATACGCTTAGGCAGTATTTTTTTTGGTGAAAGTATGTTTAGCACTGTTGATAAT
Organism: Chitinophagaceae bacterium; assembly: GCA_903642275.1. Taxonomy (GTDB): domain Bacteria; phylum Bacteroidota; class Bacteroidia; order Chitinophagales; family Chitinophagaceae; genus Parafilimonas. The sequence continues at coordinate 13,751 of CAHJWK010000030.1, read as the reverse complement.
GCCAGTAAGTTTGCCTTTATTAATTACGTTGAAAAATTAAAAAAAGAAGAAATTAAATTGATAGATTGCCAGGTTTACACACAACATTTAGAAAGTTTAGGCGCAGAGATGATTAGTTGTGATAATTTTCTTAACTTATTAAAGAAGCTGATTTAAACATATTTGTTACAACCATTGCATAAGCCAACGTGAAGTATATCCGTAGTTTTTTTATCACTTTTGTTTTAAGTATTATTTATTTACATGCTATAGCACAGGTAAAGGATACGTTGCATAATACGCCAAGAAGCAACATTTATAATTATGCTTTAAAGTTTATTAAAAAAAAAAAGACAGATACAACAACCCAGGCACCGCTGACTACAAAAAGTGAACAGGCATTTTTACCATACGAAGGCAAAATCATTAGGCATATCTTACTTAATGAATATGGCTTTGAAAAAACATTTACAGATACAGCAAAACATATTAATTATTTTGGCACACGCATTTTAAACAAACTGCATACAAATACAAAGCCTTGGGTTTTAAGAAACGCTTTATTTATAAAAGAAGGAACCCCGCTTGCGGCATACCGGCTTGCTGATAATGAACGTTACCTGCGTACCTTGAATTATATTCAGGATGCTCGTATAATTGTTAAACCAATTGCAGATGAGCCTGACTCTGTAGATGTTTATGTAATTACAAAAGATTTTTTTACACTTGATGCAAGCTTAAGTAGTTTAAGCGCTAGCAAATTTAAAGCAAGTGTGGCGGATAAAGACGTTGGAGGTCTTGGCCAAAGTGTTCAGCTTAGCACCTTGCTTACAAAAGATAGAAATCCTGCTTTTGGTTTTGGCCTGATGTACACCAAATATAATATTAGTCATACATTCATTGATGTATCAGCCGGCTACTCAAATATTAATCAGGATATTACTTACAGATCTGATGATGAACATGGCGGTTTTATATCATTGCAAAGGAACCTGGTTTCACAGTATTCACATTTTGCAGGTGGGTTTACAATAGGTGAGTATAAATCTATCAATCACTATGAAAAAGCAGATTACTTATTCTATGATTATAAATATAGTGTAATTGATGGATGGATTGGTTATAACCTTGGTGTAAAAAAATTTATAAAGAATGATACAAAAAGAGATAAGCAGTTTATAAGCTTGCGCTATTATAATGAAGATTTTCAGCAAACGCCGCAACAGGTTAAAGGCCTGCTGAATTTTAGATATAACAGCAAAGAAGCAATACTTGCGCAATTTACTTTCTTCAAACAAGAATATTATAAAGCCAATTATATTTATGGTTTTGGCGTAACGGAAGATATTCCTTACGGGTATAATATAGCATTTACCTCAGGCTTTTATAAGCAGGCATTTCTCTCAAGACCTTATGCCGGTATTGATGCCAACCGTTACCAGGTTGATAAAGCAGGTGATATCGTTCAGTATTTTTTAAGGGCAGGCAGTTTTTGGAATGCTGGAAAATTTCAGGATGCTGAAGTATTTGGTGGTATTTCGGCATTCAGCCATTTGTTCTTATTTAATTTAAAACTGAGACAATATGTGCAAATTTCTTATGCCCGGTTATTTAACCGTACGGGCTTAGATCCGTTAGGTATAAATAATCCGTTTGGCATTCGATATTTTTCAGCAGATTCTGTGCTGGGCAATCAACGTGCAAGCCTGCATACTGAAACGTTGAGCTTTATCAATTATAAATTGTTTGGGTTTAAGTTCTCTCCTTTCTTGCTTGCAGATATAACAAGCATATCACCTGATAATGGTTTTCAAAGAGCTCAAATGTTTTATGGGCTTGGAGGCGGTGTACGTATGCGCAATGAAAATCTTGTTTTCAGAACTATTGAATTAAGAGCTATATATTTCCCACGCAAAGGAAACCAAAACAGTTCTTTTAGCGCATCTCTGGTAGTTAATCTTGCTTTTAAATATAACAGTAATTATGTGCGTGAACCTGATATAATTCAGCTTAACAGTGATGTTCAGAATAATATATTTTAAGTAGCTGCAGTGGCAACAGGAACTTTAATTGATTTCTGTATTTTCCTTCTTCTTAATTCACTTTTTATTAATAACAATTCACGGCTGGTTTGCCCGTTAATACTGCTGTTTTCCTGGGCACGCCGCATAAGGTAAGGTATTACATCACGTATAGGCCCAAAAGGTAAATACTTGCTGACCGAATACCCTGCTTTGGCAAGATTAAAAGTAATATTATCACTCATGCCATACAGTTGTGAAAAATGTATGTGCTTATGATTATGCGGTATACCTTTCGCATCAAGCAGTTCGGCTGCATGAAGATTGCTGTATTCATTGTGTGTGGCAATTACTGTTGCAATCTTATCAATATTATCAATACAAAATTCAACTGCAGAATTAAAATCGCCATCAGTAAAGGACTTATCCTGTTGTATGGGCGAAGGATAACCTTTTTGAATAGCCCTTGCCCTCTCCTTTTCCATATAAGCACCACGCACCAGTTTTACGCCGAGCAGAAAGCCTCTTTGCTGCGCTATATTATGATAAAGTTTTAAAAAATTCATTCTGTCATGGCGGTATAACTGTATCGTGTTAAAAACAACCGGCTTTTCACGGTTAAATATTTCCATCATTTCAACGGAAAGCCTGTCAATGGGATCTTGTATCCAGCTTTCTTCCGCATCAATTAAAACACCAATATTTTTTTCTGCCGCTACTTCACATATATCATACATGCGTTCCCGCACTCTTTCCCATGCAGCATCTTCTATTTCGTGATCATGCACACCACTGCGCAGCCGCGGTGCAGAGTTTAAAGTCTCAAGCAAATCAACACCGGCAATCCCTGTAATTTTTACACTTATGTATGGTATGTTTAGCTGCGTTGCCGCATACTCTATCACACGCATAAATACATCTCTTGCCTCATCAAAATTCTTCTCTCCTTCTTTTGCTTCAACGCCATAATCTAAAATCACCTGCACACTATAGTTGCTCAATTTTTTTGCAACAACAGCCGTTTGTTGTAATGTTTCGCCACCAACAAATTGTTTAAAAATAGTTTGCCTTATAGCACCATGAACAGGCAATCCTGTTTTCATAAGGAATGGTGTTAGTCTTACACCGATGGCCGCAAACCAGGCATAGTTCATTGTACCGAATAAAAAACGTCCGGCCTGTAATTCCTTATTTGTTTTGTAAGCGAAAGCGGTTTCTATATTGTTGAATGAGAGACGCATATTGAATGCAATTCTTAAACTGCGAATATCGGCAAGTAATATGAAGTAAAAAATTGGTTTTATATTTTGGAACAAACATTACCATAATTTGTTAATGCAGGTATAATGGATAAAAGCATAACAATAATTTTCCCACACCAGCTATTTGCGCAACATCCGGCAATAAATAAAGAACGCAAAATAGTTTTGGTTGAAGAAATGCTTTTCTTTCGTCAATATAATTTTCATAAACAAAAGCTGGTGTTGCACAGGGCTTCAATGCAGTTTTATAAACACTGGCTTGAAGATAAAGGTTATGCGGTTGAATATATCGAAGCTAATGATTCAATAAGTGATATTCGAAAACTTGTTAATCACCTTGCAGAAAAACATTATATAGAAATTCATATTGCAGATCTGGTTGATGACTGGTTGAACAGAAGATTAACATCAGCATGTAAAAAAAATAATATTGAATTACAGGTTCATCAAACACCCTATTTTATTAATTCAATGCAAGAAGCAAATGAATATTTTGGTGATAAGAAAAAATATTTTCAAACTGATTTTTATATCTGGCAAAGAAAAAAAAATAAACTGCTGGTAGATGTAAAAGATCATCCTGTAGGTGGCAAGTGGAGCTTTGATTATGAGAACAGGAAACGGTTTCCTAAGAATGAAACAGCTCCGCATTTTAATCTTTTCAAACAAAATAAATATGTTGATGAAGCAAGAAGTTATGTTGAAAAACATTTTAAAAATAATTTCGGAATAAATGATGACCCTTTTTATAATGCACAAGGTTTTTATCCGACTACATTTATTGAAGCCGAATACTGGCTAAATGATTTTATAAAACACCGCTTTGAAAAATTTGGTGTATATGAAGATGCGATTGTTGAAAAGGAACAGGTCTTGCATCACAGCGTTTTATCATCATCGTTAAACATTGGTTTATTAATTCCGAAACAGGTTGTTGATGTAGTGATTGAAAATGCGCATCAGTATAATATACCTATTAATTCGCTGGAAGGTTTTTTACGGCAAATTGTTGGCTGGCGGGAATTTATACGCATTGTTTATGAACTTGCCGGCAGACAGGAACGAACAAAAAATTACTGGAAGTTTACAAGGAAAATCCCTTCATCATTCTGGAAAGGCACAACAGGTATTGAACCAATTGATGCTGTAATTAAAAAGGTTTTGCAATCAGGCTACACACATCATATAGAAAGATTAATGGTGCTTGGAAATTTTATGTTGCTGTGCGAATTTGATCCCGGTGAAGTTTATAAATGGTTCATGGAGTTATTTATTGATGCTTATGATTGGGTAATGGTGCCTAATGTATATGGCATGACGCAGTTTGCCGATGGTGGTATCATGAGCACAAAGCCATACATAAGCAGCAGTAATTACTTAATAAAAATGAGCGATTTTAAAAAGGGTGAATGGCAGCAAATATGGGACGCTTTATTCTGGCGCTTTATGCAGGTGCACCGCGATTTTTTTGAAAGTAACCAGCGCATTGGTATGTTATTAAAAACGTATGATAAAATGGATAAGTTAAAAAAGAAAAATTATTTTGATGTTGCTGAAAATTTCTTAAAGAAGTTAGATAAGCATTAATAATTCAGTCAACTCCTGGTAATCAATTGCAATACCATTGCTTTTATTTAATGTTGCACTTTCATGTAACGGCTTATTATTTGTATTTAGATATTAAATTTTTATAATGGCAACACAGAATTTTACACCTGCTGCTCCAAAGCGCAAATCAGGATTTAGAAAAATAATTACTATAACTATTTTGGTGTTGCTGTTAATAGGGCTAATTATTTTTTGGTGGAACTATTTATTTGTTTTTGGTGAAGGCGTAAAATCAGGTCAGTTAAATTATGTAGTTAAAAAAGGCAATCTTTTTAAAACGTATGAAGGCAAGTTAATACAAAGCGGCATACGTTCCCAGCAAGCCGGCTCAATGCAGTCTTACGAATTTGAATTTTCTATTGCTGATGATAGCTTAGCAAATTTGTTGATGAATAACAGCGGAAGTTATTATAACCTGCACTATAAAGAATATAAACATGCATTGCCCTGGCGCGGCTTTAGCGTATATGTGGTTGATGCGATAAAAGCTAAATAAACGTTTGGTTTACTATTATTTAAATGCTTAGGCTTCCACAACCTCAGTCCTGCTTAAGTAATCATGTAAAGGCTTATCAAGAAATGGTATAAAAAAGCAATCAATTATTGTTATGCGAATAAGGCTGCGAATAATAATCTGCAAGAAATTTGGCCCGGTTCCATTCTTATTTACAACTTTACTTATTGACAACCATTTTCCTGGTGATCGCTTAAATATTCCTTCAAAAAACACATAATAAATAAATATCAATCCAAAGAAAAAAGCATAGAATGGAATAAATGTATATTCCCAGTACATCACATAAAAAATCCACCAGTTATACAAACCATAAGCAATGCCAAATATGATTAACGTATCAACAATAAAATTAAGCACACGTGTTCCAAAACCGGCTTTATTCATTTTGCAAGTTTACCGCATCAAATACATCTTACCATAACCTTTATTAAAATATTTATCCGTGTTTACTTCATAGCCATCCTGACCATAAGTAGGAAACTTATCAAGCGACTTACCGTTCAAATTTGTAAGCACACGATAGATATAAACACCATTAGCAAGTTTATCACCGTACTGGTCTGTGCCATCCCATTTATAATCGGTAATATTTCTGCCGATGTGTAACGCACCCAATTCTTCTTTGGTAATTTCCTTTACAATCTTACCCGTAATGGTTAAGATTTGTATGCGTATGTTTTGCGGTACCTGGCTACCTGTAACGGTGAACACAAATGCAGTTGATGTAGTAAACGGATTTGGATAATTAAACATGTTTGTTATCATCGGCTTGTTATATACTTCAAATGAAACTGTGTAATCTACATTGCCTGCGGTGTTGCCGGTTTTATCTTTTCCATGAATGATTAACTGGTAAGTGCCATCATCAGTTAAGTAAGGCGTAAAGTCAATCGAAGCAGTATTATTTGCGCCTGAAGTAGCGGCAGTAAATATCAATGTATCTGTGTTAAAATAAAATTGCCGTAATGTGCCATCAGGATAGCGTAACTGTACACTCATCAGCGAAGTATCATTTAATAAAAGGAAATCTGATTCATCTTTCATCTTAATAAGAACATGCGGCTTTGCAGCAACAATATCATTGTTTAAAATGTGTATGCCATCAAAGGTTACATCAAGCACAGGCTTATACTTATCTGCATTAACTGCAAGATTCCTGTACATAAAATTATTTAAATGCGTTTGTTCAGGCTGATGATTGGTTAACGGGTTTACATCAAGATATAAATTATTTAAACCGCTTAATGATGTTGTTGCAATGTTGCTGCGTATTACAGCAGTATCGCCTGCAGTTATTGCTCTTATCTTTTTTATAATAATGTTTGTGGGGTTGTTGCTTGCATCAGTTATAGTCAGGTTTACAGCGATACTATCTGCAAACGGAACTTCACTTACATTCTTAAATGCAATGGCTAAGCTATCTGTTTGACCAAGTGAAACCGAATCTTTAAAATTATATACAAGATTTGGTGCCAGTGCTCCTTCAGGAACCGGGTCATATAAAATACGCCACCAACGCAATTGGTATGGTGTAAGATTAACGCTGTCTGCATTACGCATCCTTAATTTTAAATAAGGATATCTTAAAACACTTACGTTTGATATATTAAAATTCTGCTGTGTTGTATTTAAAGTATATAAAACCATTTCATTGTTGCCGGTTGAGTCAACACCAATCACATCAACGGTTGGTGCATCACCAGCTTTTGTGTCAAGGCTGTAACCATTCCATAAAACATTCTTCCATGCTTTTGCAGGGCCGAATGCAGGCGAAGTAATATAACCCAGTGTGTCAGAAGAATTGATGTTGCGTATGTATGAAATCAGGTCGCCGGTACCTTGTGAGAATTGCCATTCAGGTACATACAATGAATTGTTTTTTTCATAATTAAAAACCCAAATGCGGTTATTAAAAGAATCTATTGTTGAAAAGCCAGCTTGCTTTAGCCTGTCATAAAAAGTATTTCCAACTCCATATTTTGTTTGATCACTTTTCCATGTTCTCGCATTAGCAGTTGTTGTATCGTTATAAATAATGCGCATTGTAACTAAAACACCGTTTGGTATCCAGTCCATAAAATCACGCATCTCTCTTCTGCCAATTGTGTCTTTATATGAAAACTCAAAATTGTATTGATTGCCAACCTGTATGCAAGAACCTTTATAACTATTCATAAACGCACCATAATTTCCGCTGCCGGTTGTTGAAGGAACTTGTTGATTGAAATAAGGCAGCAGTGTTATCGGATCAAATAAATTAAATATTACCGATGAACCAAGACAAGCTGAAGAAGTTATTGTTTTGTCATTAATCAATACACGGAAATAAGCCGGTGTTTGAAAATCTTTTCCGAAAACTGCATTAAATATTTGAAGTTTGGAAGTAATATTATAATACATCCATTTGCGGCTATTGCTGTCAATGTAAATTCTGTCACCGGTTGATTTTAAATGCTGGTATAAATGTGATTGATTATAACCAAAGCCTGCGTTGGGCAAATACACAAAGCTGGATGTATTCCAGATATAAGTTCCATTTGATGGCACCGGTGCAACACGCCAGTAATAAACCGTGCTGTCAGTAAACGGAAGGGTTGCATTAAACTCAATAACACCACCAACCGATGCAATAGTTTGTGTTGTTTTTACAGATGAATTAAACAGTTCCGTTGTATCCATTTCCATTATATAGGAACGCATAGGGATAACAGGATTTGCCGTAGATGCATACAGCTTAATGTTCTGTTTACTGACGATAAAAAAATTGTATGGATATACAGGCGTTAACTCATCTTCATAAATAAAAAAATCTTTGGTAACAGTATTGTTTAGCTCGTCAGATTCAGTGTATTGCTGAAGATTATCTATAGTTACAGTCAAAGAGTTTTGGCCTTTATCACGTGTGGCAACTATAGGCACTGTTAATTCAACTGAATCTTCAAATCGAACAGAAGGAATTTTTTTAGAAAATAAAATTGCTGTTGTGCCATCAGGGTATTTACGCTGAATTAAAACAGAAACAGAATCCCCGGTTGCCTTACCTAAATTATAGAAATAACACTTTACTTTAAAACTATTATCAGCAACAGAAACAAATGTGGGTGAGATGATTACACCTTCTGGTTCAACAGCAAAATCAGGCAAAGCAGATGCATTAATTTTTAAAGCAGGATCGCCATGCAATACACTTTCTTCTGCATGTAATGTTCCTGTAAAATCTCCGTCATAAGTTAAAAGGTAATTTATTGCATCTTTTAAATTATAAGAAAGCGGTGCGTTATAATTTGTGCGCACAAAAGAATTATAGAACCCGGTATTATAGGCATCAAGATAATTCACCACACCAAAATGCGTACTGGCAATATAAGCAATACTGCCGCGGTTTTGTGCCAGCACCCAGGCTTCAGACAAAGAATTAAACGTGCTAAAACGCGCCGTATCAAAAGAAAAAATATCCCCGGCATCACATCCATTCACAATAAATACAGGATACTTGTTTGGATTATTATAATCTTTAGGCTCGTTTAAATTATAATCAAGTATTGAAGCTGAAGAATGACCAAAATAATTTAATAAACTAATACCGTTACTGAATAGTTGCGACATTAAATTATCTAAGATGCTTGCACCGGCAGTATTTGTGGTTTTATTAAAAGTATAAACATTGGCGCCATAAAAAGTATCTATCGCAATGTTGCGGTAATTATTCATAGCACCGCCAAGTGTAGCATTCAAACCTGGGTCATCAGCACCAACCACGTGCACCATTGTTTTCATCCAGGCTTTATCAGCAAAAGCTTCAGAGGTGTTTTGTTGCACAGATTCATAAGTCTTTATTTTATCAAGATAATTCTGTACTTCGCCTTGTGTTACCGCAGATAACCTGCCGATTGGTGTTGCGGGTAAAGGAGATAAATCATCAGATGCAAGCACGTTATCTGAAGCTGGCCAACCAAATGTCGGCACCAGGCAAAGCCGTTGATAATAAGACGAATTTTCATTTGCTCTTGCGTCATTATAAGTAACACCTTTACCAATTAAGAAAGCGAATTTTGGTTTGGTTGAAAATGTATTTCGTGTATAACGTAAAAAGTTTTTTACAGAGAGCGGATGTTGCTTTATACCATAAGCAAACTCATCAACTAAATCATCTATATCATAAATTTTTGTTTTGTACGAACCACCAGGTAAACCTGCACGGTAAGCTGCATAATTCTGCACAGCGTTGCCGCTGTTAATTAAAACTTTATTTGAAATGATAACATAATCCCCCTGGTTAGCACTTTCAGAATAATCAGGAAAATTTCTTTGTGTGAATGCATTAATGTTTGAAGCCGTGCCTTCATCAACCAAAATTAAATTCCTGTCTGACGCAGATGGTGGTAAAACAAATTGATAGGTATTTGCTGTGCTTACGTTAGCAGCATAACGCTTATTATTAGTAATGTCATATAGTATTGTTGCTTTGCTGCCATTAAAATTTGTAATCTTTAAATAATTGCCTTGTGTTGTTGCAGGTAATGAAAATTTAAATTGAGAAGTGCCATCAAAAACAAATTGACGAGCATAACTTAAATCAATAAAGCCTGTTACAATACGGTCGTTGATTGCTTTGTTTACATCAGCTATTGAAAATGTAGTATTAAGGGAAGTTAATGATGAAGTTGAAATTGAAATATTGTTATTTAGTATTGCTGCGTTCATTCCACTAATAATGGAATTATCGGTTATAACTTTTGTTCCGTTAATGCTTACTTCTATTGTTCTGTTAACGCCGTTAGAATCTACCGAATTAGGTATAGAATTTCCTGCAACTGATACATTCAGTTGCGGTGTAACAGAAGTAGTTCCTGTATATGCATATAAATTACCGGCACTAAAATTGAAAGCTGAACCGGGACTAATTTCGTTGCTGCTCCACCACTCACCAATATCATAAGTAGAAGAATAGACATTGGTTCCATAATACACCGCTCTGCCACGGTTTATCATGCTTTGAAAATTGTGATGGTAATGATAAAGAAAAGATATTTCAGGTGGTAATAATGTGTTTGTAACATTGTTTGCATCATCCGTTATTCTTAAATTATTTCCTGTATTCGTAGTAAGGAAATAAACCGCCGTGTCTGTTTCTAAACTTAAGTCGGGCGAAAGCTGGTTGGTCGGATCTTTATATAAATTTCTATCTGGCAGGCCATCGTTTTTTTCGCCCCAGAATTCTATATAACCATTACCAATGTATAAAGCAATTTCTTTCCCATTGCGCCACAATTGTAATTGAGACGAAGAAACAGTTTGCAAACCTGCAGGTAAATTTGTTTGAGTAATTTCATATAATCCTGTTGAGCTAACTTTAAACCTGTAATATGTTTTTGAATAGTCTATCCATTCATTATAATACTGTTGAGCAAATGCACTGTAACAAATAAAACAAGTGAATAATATCGTCAAATATTTCCTCATGGAACAGGATAGTTGCCTTTTACCTTTTTTGGCTTATCTGGTTTTTTAAGTTCAGGAAATTCGCCGTGCTTTTTTTCTTTCCCTTTCGGAACAAGATCGATATGCAAAGAAAAAACATTTGTGTATAAAGGATTGCTTTGGTTGGCAAGATTGGTAAACGCATAATCAATTGCCACATTGCCTACTTTAAAACCTGCACCTATTGAAGGTTGGTATATCCAGACTTTTTTTTGATTTAAAGTGTCACCATCAGCCAACGCTCTCTGAAAATTTGAAACACCGGCTCTTATAAAAACAAAATTACTGATGTTTATTTCAGCACCGAATTTTGGGTCAATGCTCACTGCTTTTGAACTTAACAACGTGTTGCGCTGACCATCAAACGTAACATCAAAATCTGCTTCCGTAAGCAAGTGTAGTTTTTTTGCTATACGAAAATTATACCCAACGGCAGGCACCAATCTTGGTGAAGTAAGCTCCGTTGATTTTACAGGAATATCATTATTGGTTAAGTACAAAGCCTGTTTTTGTTCATCAGTAAAAGAAAAAGACCACGCATTAAAAGTGGTCGTTATATCGCGTGCGGTTATACCCAAACGCCAGGTTGCCGTACGATATAAAAACCCCGCATCAAAACCAAAACCCCAGGCTTGTGCAAAACTGCCTACATGCCGGTAAATAATTTTAGTGTTCGCGCCCCAACTTACCTGGGCTGCATCATTATCAGAAATTACCTGCGCATAAGAAATTAAAAAAGCATAATCAGCAGAAGAAAAACTTTGAATATTATTATAATCAAGCGAGCCATCTGGCTGCACCAAAAACAAAGTGTTTGGAATATCATCCACGCCAAAACGCAATAGAGAAAAACCAAGCGTTTTATAGCTGCCACTTAATGGAATGGCAGTTGATAAGTAATCATATTTGCCAATGCCTGCAAAATATTCAGCATGCATTAATGAGACAGACGAATAATCAATAACATTTACCAACCCGGCAGGGTTCCAGTAACCGGCGTTCCCGTCTTCTGCGCTGGCAACCTGTGCGCCGCCCATTGCAAGCCCGCGGGCACCGGCACCTATATTTAAAAACTCATTGGAATATTTGCGAAATTGCGTGAAAGCGCAAAGTGACAAGCAAGTAAAAAACATCATGACAAACAGTCGTCCACAAGTTTTCATTGTATAAGTAAAACTTTACTTTGGCGGAAAAGTACAACTTAGTTGTATTGTGTAAATACGTTAAAACGGGTTCAGATATTATTATGAATGATGTTTGGGCAGATATTTATTTTATGAAGTGGCTTAGCTTTTTTATAAAACCAATATGGTTTTGCAGAAAGCTTATGGATTTCGATAAAAGTTTTATGGTTTTTGATTAAATCCATAAGGTTTTTAGCCAAACCGATAAGCTTTTTACTAAAATGTATATGCTTTTGAATAGAATGCTTAAGCTTTTTGAGCGGCAAGTATATAGTTAGAATTTAACAGCATGCTTTTTTGCATTTGCTTATTTGTGCATCATTTCAATAATTGTAAACCCAATAAGGCAAAGCACAACAACAATAACCACGGCAATCACTTGCCATGAAATGTCAGGTTTATAAAATTTATTTTTACTTTTTTTCTTTTTAAGCTGATGCTTTAGCTGCGTGTTTATTTGCTCAACATAACTGCTCATTTTTTTGGTTGATGAGAACTGCTGCAAGCCTTCCACTGCATCGTTTATTAATGATGAATCATTCATTTGCTTTTTAACTTCATGCTGTTCTTCTTCTGTTGATTTGCCATTGATGTAACTAAGCAACTGCTCTTCGTTCAGCTCATCTTCATCATTCCATATATTGTTTAAATCTTCCATTATTGCTGCTTCAGTTTTTTTTCAATCATTAGTTTAAGATTGCGTTTTCCATTTTGAATATAACTTTTTACCTGCATAATGCTGTAACCGGTTTCGCTGCTTACCTGGTTGTAATTTTTCTTTTCAATATAAAATAAATGTATGCAGGTTTGCTGCTCTGCATTTAACTGTGGCAGGCAAATTTCAATTAAAGTTAAAAGTTCTTCTTTTGTTTTGTGATGCAATAAATATGCTTCATCATCAGGTAAGTTCTCATGTGCATCAAGTGAAACATGATGAGTTTTGTTGCGCAATTGCATCAAACAATAATTCTTTGCAATCATGTACAGCCAGCTTTTAAAGTATTGCACTTTATAACGCTTTAGTTCATTTACCACTTTCAAAAAAATCTGTTGTACAGCATCTTTTGCTGCTTCTTCATTCTTTAAATATTTCATGCAAACACCAAGCAGCAATAAGGTATATCGCTGTAATAAGAGACCCAGCAATTCAGTGTTACCGTATTCATAAAACTGTTCCAGCAATTGCTGGTCTGTGGCGTGATGTAGGTATTTCGCTTTCACATTCAACTAATCTCAATGATGCAGAGATAAATTATTTCCATAAATATTTTTTATAATTAATCATTAGTACGCTGCCGTTCATTTCAATGTCCCAAAAATATTTTATATGTCTAATGCAGTAATACTAAAGTAGGTTTACATTAGAAAGGAAAGCAGTCTTCGTTTTAAAATTCAGTATCTCATAAGCTCACTAACTGGTAAAAGTGAGTTAGACAAAAGGATTTCAAATATAGTTTGAGCGCTTAGTGCTGAATAAGATTACGCATGTTGTAATTGTTTAAAGCATTGCGAACTTTCAAATTTTGAAATCCATATATGAAATCAATATCCGCATTACTACTCGTTTTTATTACCGTTTCGTGTTTTAGCCAATCCCTGAAATTAGATGGCAATTTTTATTGTAATGGCAAAGCAGCCATGCGCACCGGTGGTGGCATTTCTTCTGCAATGGCGGTACAACCTGATGGTAAAATACTTG
>CAHJWK010000029.1 GCA_903642275.1 Chitinophagaceae bacterium | reverse complement strand
CAGATAAAAATGAATTTACAGATAATACACTGATGAATTTTTCTCTGGGCGTTTATAAAACGCTCGAAGAATATCAAACAATATTGCCTGAAAAATTTGAACGCATGTTACCTTACATGAAGCGTGATAACTGGTTGTATAATTACAAAACTTTGCACGGCATAGAAATGAGCTTTGGAGGTTTAATACATCGTGCAAAATATTTAAACAAAAGCAGTTTGCCTTTTGCATGCTTTACAGAAAACTACGAAGCACTGCAAAATTGTTATGTAACTTTCTCGCCTGGTATAAAAGAATTTGCCCGTCATCAATTGCAAAACAATCAATAACGGGCAATGTTTTTTAAGAGATTAATTTATTTTATCGCTGCTGATAATATTACCATCTGCAGAAGATTTTACTGAATAAATATCGTCATTGCTTGACAACTTTACTTCATACATCACTCCATCGTTATTGGTAAATTCTGTAACACCAATGATGTTGCTGTTCTTATAATTCTGTTGCAAAGCCACTGTAAGATTTGTAGGCAGTTGCTTTCCATCATTATACTTCCATGAACATACAAAGTTGCCATGCTTGCTGTAAAATATTTTTTGCAAGTTGCCATTTTGTGCAAAGCTAACAGAGTAACCATTGCTCTCATCATTCCACTTTACATTAGTGGCATTTGGAAATGTTTCACTAAACGACTTAATAACTTTTGAGTTAGGTGCTGCAGCCATAGCAGAAACAGTTATTAAAATTGAAGCTGCAAAAACAAAAATCCTTTTCATACATTTTTTTTATTGATTTTGAAAGTGCTAAGTTAGGTTCACGCAGAGGCTAAAGTCAAGCACTTCTACACCACTGGTTTGTTAATTAGCGTTAATGCAATTTTATTGCTGGCGTATATATCGTTGAAAGCATATAAAAGGTAACATGAACGTATGTTTATTACCGTTAAACACAAATCGAACACTGTATTAATAAAACATTACGCGTTTGTTAAGTTGTGTTAATCGTATGATGAGCGGCAATACTATATGTGCATTAAAAAATGTTTTGGTAATAATGTTACTTGCCCGGATTAATCAAATTCATTCTTAATAATTTTTGTTTTCTCTTTTGGGGCTCTCATCGTTCATCAATCTATTAGCTATTGTTCGGGCTTTACATTACACATGCGCAGCATTCATTGAGACAAATAAAAAACAAATATGCCCGAAATTAATCCGGCACAAAGCCAACGCACAAAACCTTCACCGTGTTTTAAATTGCAATCCCGCAGCCACTGAACTGATGAATAAAATTTCAGCACACTCAACGTCAATGCGAGGAACGAAGCATTCCAAACGCTGTGGTTTGGTTTGTTACACTGCTTTGCCATGTACAAGTAATTTACAAGGTAATATTGTATGACTTGTGTCAAGGTGAGCGCAAATCTTTCATGGTCTTTATCTTGAGGCTGTTATAATGATAGCTTAATTCATTGCAAATAACGCTGCAAATGTTTAGCTGATTTGATGGCGAATGCCTCTTTTCATTAATAACCCAGCACTCGAAAATCAGAAACGAAAACAAATAAAAATAACATAGGTATTATTAAATACCTATGTTATTATAACACATTTAGCTCAACATATCTTGCAAACACCAGCCTGCCATATTCTCAAGCTTCTTAATTTTTGCGTAAATTTTAATCACGTCGCAAAATTTCTTACCATCCGAAATAGCTTGATAAAATTCAGTCTTTTCTATGTTGATAGCAATGCGCAGTTTTTCCAATTGAACATTTACTGCATCCACAAAAAACACTTTAAAAATTAAAAAAAAGCGGATAGTGTACTTTCTCTGGTGGGTTAGACTAATGAGGAGTTTTTTAGATTCTAACGAACAAGGTGAGTGTAAGTTGCGTAATAAAATCCAATTAAACATATATTCTTTTCAATTTGTATAATTAGTTGCTTTATATAACTAATAATGGATTATCAAACGAAAAATATTAGATACTTAGAATAAGCGAAATAGGAAGCAGTAAGATATAGGTTAAGTAAATTATTTCTCATAAAATAATCTACACGACATTGCCCCTCAGGAATTGTATTTTAAGACACAAGCTTAACTGATGATTAATAAACAAATTACGACAACCGTTTCGTACTGCGATAGTTACTTGCCTGAATTAATCAAACTCATTCTTATTAATTGAATTCCTGTTTTCTCTTTGGGGCTTCTCATCGTCCATCTATCTATCAGCTTTAGTACGGGCTTTACATTACAAATCCGGCACAAAGCCAACGCACAAAACCTTCACCGTGTTTCCATTTCAATCCCGCAGCCACTGAATTGTTGAATCAAATATCAGCACAACTCAACGTCAATGCGAAGAACGAAGCATTCTGATTGTTTGATATTTTCACTGGTGAAGAAAAATATATGGCAACTATAGATTAACCTTTCTTTATTGAATCTCCATGTAAGCTATCAACTGCCTGGGGAACGACGAGAAATTTTTGCTGCCGTTTAATAGTAAAAAGTATATAAGCATTTAACTCATCAGTGTAATACCTTATTGGCCAGTCTTCATCTTTCTTAATAATTGCTGTTAAATCATCGTCTTTTCTTGGCACATTAACCAGTTGATTATTTTTATATAGCATAAGATATTCACTTAACCTGTTTTGCAACGCTATAATATTACTTTTCGCTTTACTTTTTATATCTGCTTCCGCAATTCGCAATACTGTTATATTCAACCCGTTTATGTTTTCCTGCGTTACAGATCGTTTAACAATCCTATCCAGTTTTTCCGAGCGGTTGACAAACCCGCCCACAACTGCGCCCACCTGAGCAAACACGCTGTTTGCTTGAAAAGTAATTATCATTAATATAATTAGAAAGATTCTGCTTATTAGTTTCATCAGGTTGCTTCAGTTTAGTAATTGACAAAATGCGAATTTAATTAAAGAAGAAATCAATGCAAGTATTTAACGTCAATGCGAGGCATGAAGTTTTCTGATTGTTTACCGCTGTTGGTGTTCTTTCACGCCGCTGTTGGTGTTCGTCACCAACAGCATTCATTTATACTAATTTGAAAGACTATTTAGAGGTTCAACCATTCTGTACACTGCAATATGGTTAGTCAAAAATATGAGTAGGCATCCTGCACACTGCATTGCCATCAGTCAAAAATGTGAGCAATCATCCTGCACACTGCAATATGGTTAATCAAAAATATGAGCAGGCATCCCGCACACTGCATTGCCATCAGTCAAAAATGTGAGCAATCATCCTGCACACTGCAATATGGTTAGTCAAAAATGTGAGTAGGTATCCTGCACATTGCATTACTATTAGTCAGAACCATGAGCAGGCATCCTGCACCCTGCATTGCCATGCTGCAAATAGTTACTTACCCGAATTAATCAAATTCATTCTTCTTAATAATTTCCTGTTCTCACGCTTATGCATAAGGTTATACACCTTGGCATAAATAACCGGTAGTAATAATAATGTAAGTATAGTTGATGTTACCAGGCCGCCAATTACAACAATTGCCAAAGGCTTTTGTGTTTCACTGCCGATGCCGGTACTTACTGCTGCCGGTAATAAACCAATGGCAGCCATGAGGGCCGTCATTACAACAGGCCTTATGCGGGAACGCACACCTTCGGCTATTGCGCTATGTAAAGGCATTTTGTTTTCAAGATTTTTTCTGAACACGCTTATCAGTATCACACCATTCTGAATACACACACCAAACAACGCAATGAAACCAATACCTGCACTAATGCTGAAATTAATGCCTGTTATATGTATTGCGAGTATGCCACCGATTAATGCAAACGGCACATTTAATATAGTAAGCACTGCATCTTTTACATTGCCAAACGTGATGAATAAAATTAAAAAGATGGCAAGCAAACATATTGGCACCACATGCGATAAAGTTGCACTTGCTCTTTCCTGGTTTTCAAATTCGCCGTTCCATGTTAAAGAATAACCTTTAGGCAAAGGCACGTTCTGCTGCACCTTTTGCTGTGCTTCTGCAATGGTGCTTCCAAGGTCACGTTCACGGTTTGAAAACTTAACTGCTATATAGCGTGTATTATTATCACGATAAATAAACGCCGGGCCGGTAAGCAATACAATATCAGAAATTTCATTTAACGGAACCTTTGTGCCGCTTTCTGTAGGCACCATCAGGTTTTCAATTTTTTCTTTGGTATCCCGATACTCCTGCGGAAAGCGCACACGCACATCAAACCTTCTTTCACCTTCATACAATTCGGTAGCAGCTTTACCACCGATTGCCATTTCAATTACAGAGTTTGCATCCGTTGTATTCACGCCATACAAAGCCATGCGCTGCTGGTCCAACTGTATGCGAAATTCAGGCTGGCCGAGGTTTCTTAACAAACCTAAATCTTCAATACCATAAACAGTTTTTAATTGCCTTGCCACCTGTTTAGCCAATGTATCCAATGTACCGAATTCAGGACCGTAAATTTTTACAGCAAGTGAAGCATTTACACCTGCAACAGCTTCTTCCACATTATCACGAATGGGTTGTGAATAGTTAAGCACAATGCCCGGAATTTTGCTTAACTGGGTGTTCATGCTATCAATCAAATCATCTTCGGAAAGCTTGCGCTTCCATTCATCATGCGGTAGCAAATCAACTTGTATCTGTATATCAAAAAAGCCTTTAGGGTCGGTGCCATCATTGGTTCTTCCTACCTGCGCCAGTGTTTGTTTTACCTCGGGAAACTCATGCAGTATCTCAACCATTTTATCAGATACGGTTCGGGATTCATTCAACGAAATGCTCATCGGGCATTCTGCTTCCACCCATAATGCGCCTTCATTTAATGCCGGTAAAAATTCAGTACCGATAAACTTAACCGAGAAGAAAGTAACAGCCATAAATGCAACCGCAATAAGCAAGCTTGTGTTTGGATATTTATATGTTTTACTGAATAGTTTGATAATGCCTTTTTCAAAAAATGCAACAATAACATTATGCTTTTCCCGTACATTTTTTTTAAGTAAGATGCTTGATATAGCAGGTACAAAAGTGAGCGTTAAAAACAATGCGCCAAGCAACGCAAAACCTAATGTATAAGCAAGTGGTGAAAATATTTTGCCTTCCACTTTTTGAAATGAAAAAATGGGAATTAAGCAGGTGATGATGATAAGTTTTGAAAAGAAAATGGCTTTACCCATTTCTGCGCCGGTGTTTTTAAATATACCCAGCTTGGCCAGCTTATTATATTTCTCCATGCCCACTTCCCGGGCTTTGTGGTCAAGCACCACAAACAAACCCTCGACCATTACCACGGCGCCATCTATAATAATTCCAAAATCAACGGCGCCAAGGCTGAGCAAATTTGCCGTCATGCCTTTTATGCGCATGCATATAAATGCAAACAGTAATGATAATGGAATGATGATGCTTACGGTAACAGTTGTGCGCCAGTCAGCCATAAATAAAAACACAATTACTGTTACGAGTATAATGCCTTCTGTAAGATTATGCAGCACTGTATGCTGCGCAAAGTCCATAAGGTTGGTGCGGTCATAAAACGTATCAATCTTTACGCCGACAGGCAAAATATTTTTATTCAGCTCATCAACTTTCTTATGAATTAAGTCTAATACAATTGCAGGGTTTTCGCCTTTTCGCATCACGACAATTCCTTCAATAACATCCGGCTGTTTATCTCTTGTTACCCAGCCTAAACGCGGCACACCGGCTTCTTTTACCTGTGCCACATCTTTAACAAGAATGGGCACGCCTTTTATGTTGGCAACAATAATATTTTCAATATCACTTATGTTATTTAATATGCCAATGCCGCGAACCACATAAGCCTGGCCGTTGCGTTCAATTACATCACCACCAACATTTATGTTGCTTTTTTGTATGGCGTTAAAAATATCCAATGGTGAAAAATTATACTTGGTAAGTATGCTTGGATTAACATCAACCTCAAACGTCTTTTCTTCACCACCAAAGCTGTTCACGTCTGCAACACCAGGCACTGATTTAAACTGCCTGTCCAACACCCATTCCTGTATGGTTGTAAGGTCGCGGATAGAATAGGTTTCACTCTTTAAAGTATAACGATAAATCTCACCGGTTGGTCCGTAAGGTGGTTCTACTTCAGGCTTAACACCATCCGGTAAATCTGCGTTCCCAATGCGGCTTAATACCTGCTGCCGTGCAAATGCATCATCAACATCATCGTCAAAAATTATTCTTATGTATGATAAGCCAAATGCTGATGTGGTGCGCAGGTTAGCTTTTTTCTGCACGCTGTTTAATGCAACTTCAAGCGGTATCGTAATTAACTTTTCAACCTCTTCTGCGCTGCGGCCGGGCCATTGCGCAATAATGATTATCTGTGTATTGGTAACATCAGGAAAGGTTTCTATCGGCGTAGCTTTATAACTAAAAAAACCAATTACACCCATTACTGCCGTAAGAAAAAAAACAAGATACCTGTGCCGTAAAGAAAAATATATAATGCTTTTAATGAACTTGTTCATTGTAAATTTTTTGTACTAAAACTCTGCGTTAAGTGCGTTGTATAAAAGCAGTTGATTTTTCGTAACTACTTTATCGCCAACATGCAGGTCGCCGTTTATATATGCATTTGCACCGGCAACCTGGAGCAGGTCAACCTGTTTTACTTTAAGACTGTCTTTTGAATAATAACAAACGATATAATTTTTGCCGTCTTCTGTAAGCACACTGCTGAATGGTATGCACATAGCCTGGTTAGAATTTTTTGAGCTTACTATAACCTTGGCAAACATATCCGGCTTTAATGTAAGGTCTGAATTAGGTAACTTGATACGCACCTTCATGGCTTTGTTATCAGGGTCTAACACCTGGCTCATATCATCAACTTTGCCATTATAAACCTTACCGGGAAAAGCCAGTGTTGTTATCTGTGCATCTGCACCCACAGCAATCTTTGATATATCTTCTTCAAACACATTAGCCCAAACCCAAACATCTTTTAAATCAGAAATGGTGAAGAGATTATCGCCTGCATCACCACGAATAAAATCGCCTGCATTAATTTTCTTCTCAACAATATAACCGTTAATAGGCGACACAAGTTTGTATGTGCCATTGGCAGATGTTTGTACGCCACTATTAAGACTAATGGATGAAGCAATTTTATTTTTTGCGAACAATGCCTTTTGATAAGTTTCTTTTGCCTCGAGGTAATCCTTCTCGCTTGCTATACCGCTTTGATATAACGACTGCTGGTTATCCAGTTCTTTTTTTGTGATGGCAATGTCAGATTCACTGCCTGAAAGGTCAGCATAGTTGCCGGCAATATCAGCACTTCTTACAACAGCAAGCACCTGCCCTTTGGTAACTTTATCGCCAAGTGAAACTTTTGATTCCAACACCTGCCCGCTGCTGTTAGGATAAATTTTATTTACATTATTTTCATCAAAGCTTACCTGCCCGCTAAGGGTTAAAGCGTTGTCAATATTGCAATTGCTTACAGTGCCAACCTGTATCATTTTTGCCATCGTATCGCTAAGCACAAATTTCTCCGGTGCCGCTTCTTCTGTTTTATGATGACATGATACAATCAATATAACACATGCTGATATGATTGTATAGCTGATAAATTTTTTCATTAGTTGCTTGTTATTTTATTATATCAATACCTACCTGGTAATTTAAATCGTCTGTTGCAAGCAACAGGTTGAGGTTTTGCTGAAGTATTCTTTCCTGCAGGTCTCTATAATCATTAAAGAAACTTATAAACTCCAGCAGGCTTATTTGTCTTAGCCGGTAACTCTTCAATACATTATTATAAAGCGTATCATACTTTGAATAAAAACTTGTTGCCACAGCATTGTTTTGCTGAATTAAAAAGTTGATTTTCCTGTAAGCTCTTTCAACATTATTTTTTAGTTCATTGTCTGCATTACTTTCCAAAGCCTGCTGTTGCTTTACATTAAATTCCGCTGATTGAATGTTGCCTTTATTCCTGTTGAATACAGGCAGCGGTAATGAGAACCCGACACCATAATAATCAGGTGCATAATTAGATTGCTTATCAAAATTCGGCGTTAACGTTATATCAGGTGAACGCAAGGCTTTCTGATATGAAAGCTGTTGCTGCTGATAAACGGTTAGTTCTCTTTGAATCTTGTAATATGGATTGTTTTCTATTGCCTGGCTGATAAATACATTAAGACTTTCCGGTAATGTTAACCTTGGCAAAAGTGTATCGGCAGGCTTAATGAAAAAGCCGGTATCATAATGAAGCAGCGTTTTCATATCAGCTTCTTCATCTGCGATAGAATTGCTTAACGCTGTTGCATCCTGCAATAACGAAACTGAAAGTGATTGTATCTGCAATAAATCTTTTTCAGAAATATTGCCTGCATTAAACTGTAACTGCATGCCGTTAAGCAATGTATCAAGCTGTTGCTTTGCCTGCACAAAAAAATTGTAGCTCCGTAACTGCCTTGCAATAGTGTAATAATCTATATGCAGCTGGCTTCTTAATTTTCTGATTACATCCTGCAATTGCAGGTTATTAATTTCAGCATTTGTTTTCGCAGATGCAATCAGCTTTCCGCGCTTGCCTGCTGTTTTAACCAGTTGCTGTACCTGAATAAAATATTGTTCGCCGGAAGTACCATCAGACAAAGTTTTATACGGAAATACTTTATGATTAGCCGCAATAACTTGGTCTGTATTCAGAACCGGGTTATCCCAATACTTCGCCTGGTTAATTAAAGCCTTTGCTGCATCAGCATTATAATGCGCTGCGAGTATTTGTAAATTACTATCAAGAAAACGTTGTTCTGCCTGCGGTAATGAAACAGCGATAGTATCTGTTTGTGCATTGATTTTTTTTATGCACAACAACAAAACAACTACACAGAAAAACCTTTGTTTGGCAATCTTTTTTAAAATTGTCACTTTATTATTTTTTGATAAAATCAAATGATAGTCCTTTGGTTAAGACTTATCATATTGGCAAGTATGTTAGAGAAAATTAAGCTTTCGGCGGGGGCGGATTTATTTCTTTGTAGAACAAAAAATCGTAATGTTCATTTAAAGGAACGCTGTAGTTAACATTAACAGCGTAATCTTTATGCTGAATTTTTAAAACAGGAATGGAAAAAGCAGTAAGCGTAAAATGTTTTAAAAATTGCAGGTCTTTATGGCCATCATTAGGATATTCAGGAAACTGGTTATTATGATGAAGTACAACTTCGCCAACGTATTCTGCAATAGAATTTATTTCGTTGGTTTCGTATAGCGTTTTGCCTATCTTGATTGGATTATAATCCTGTGCATAAATACTCAGGTTAAGTATTTGCACAGCCATTATAAAGACAATCAACTTAGCAAATAGAATTTTAAACTTCATTAAGACGTAAAACTACATTAAATAAAAAACAACCTTGTGTTAATGCTTATTAAACGTTTGATGCTTTAATAAATTTTATACCCTGCTTAATCTTTCTGCAGCTTCTCTTAAAATGTCCTCTTTTTTTGCAAAACAAAAACGCAATACTTTATCATCTTTTTTTGATTGATAAAAGCTGCTTAAAGGAACAGTAGTTACGCCATATTCTTTTGTTAACCTGATAGCTAACTCCATGTCATTTTCATCCGAGAAATCTTTATAACTATAACATTGAAAATAACTTCCGTAAGATGGAATGGCTTTGAAATTTGTTGCCTGCATCAGGCTTTGGAAATAATCTCTTTTGCGTTGAATGAATTTGCCTAATGAAAGATACGCCGCTTCATTGTCTAAAAATTCTACCAACGCAACCTGCACAAAACTGTTGCAGCTAAAACAATTGAACTGATGAACTTTTCTAAACTCTTTCATCAATGTTGCTGATGCAACACAATAACCAATCTTCCAGCCGGTGCAGTTGTATGTTTTCCCAAACGAAAAACAAACAAAACTTTTTTCAAGAAGTTCAGGATAACGTAAGATGCTTTGGTGCGAAATATCATCAAATATCAGATGTTCATACACTTCATCGCTTATGATAAAAATGTTTTTATCAAGTACGATTTGCTTTAACTGTTCAATATCATCTTCCCGCAACACAGCACCTGTTGGATTATGTGGTGAGTTTATAATAATCGCTTTAGTATTATCAGTTATTTTACTTTTTACTTCATCCCATGGAATATTAAAAGATGGAAACTGCATTTGTATCAATACAGGCTTTGCACCATTTATAATTATGTTTGGAATATAACTATCATAAGCAGGCTCAAAAACAATCACCTCATCATCTTTATTTAAAATGCTCGTAAGCGCTGTATAAATAGCATACGTGCCGCCAGGCGTTATGGTTATTTGTTCATCTGCGTTAATTGATGTTGAATAAAGCTGCCCTACTTTATGCGCAAGCTTTTCTCTTAATAAAGGCAGACCGTTAGTATGTACATATTGATTGTTACCATCAAGCATTGCTTTATTTACCAATGCAATCAGCTCTTCACTCATCATAAAATCAGGAAAGCCCTGGCCAAGATTAATAGCATTGTATTCAACAGCTAACTGGCTCATTACTGTGAATATGGTTGTGCCAGTATCAGGAAGTTTGGAATGCATTTGTTTTGATAATAATGGGCTTTATTACTTTATACTTGTTACTAATTGATGAACGTTTTTATCACCTTGTAAATTATTCATCTGTCTTAAAATCCAGTTACTCTTAAAAGCAACGAAGGCGCTTTCCGGATGTATGGTTAAGTGTTTAGGATCTGGTAAAAGCGCAATTATCTGTGCAGCCTCATTACGGTTTAAAGCTTTGGCAGACTTATGAAAATAATGTTGTGACGCAGCTTCAATACCGAAAATGCCTTTGCCCATTTCAATAGTATTAAGATATAATTCCAGTATGCGTTGCTTGCCCCAAAACCATTCAATAAGTTTTGTGTAAACAGCTTCTACCGGCTTTCTAATATATAGCAAAACACCTTCCCCTTGAAAAAGAAAAACATTCTTGGCTGTTTGCTGGCTTATAGTACTTGCGGCTGCACCGGCAGGCCGGTTATTTGTTTTATGATTGTTATCAATGCTTCTGTCAATCGCTTTCCAGTCAAAGCCATTGTGTATTGCAAATAACTGGTCTTCACCGGCAATAGCAGCCAGCTTTACATTAACAGAAATATTATCCCATGAAACATAATTTTTTTGCAAGCCGTAACCACTTAACCAACTGCTTAATTGCATAATTGTTATTGGAGGCATCACCCATTTGCAAGCAAACAGGTAAACAAGTGAAATTACAAATGCATATACAATTATTTTTAGAATGCGGCGAAACACTCTTGATGCAATTGACTGGTTCTTCATTTAACTACAAACATAAAATACGAATGTTACATCATAATTAAAGAAGAAATTAAATCTGTCCTGCAGCATGGCTGCGTATAAAAATAGTTGTTGCTAACGCTATCCCAAATATTATAAGTATGGCACCTGAAATGCGGTTGATAAGATGAATGTTATGTGGCGTGAGTTTATTTCTTATATTATTTGCCAGCAACACTTTAAAAAAGTCAGCGGAAAGATTAAATGCAAGTGCAACCAAAAAAACAATAAGGCGATATTGTTCAGGATGGTTCATAAGTTTTGAATCAGCCGTTATTGTTGCCGTAGCTGCAAACCAAAAAAGCATGGTGCCCGGGTTAAGCAAATTCATAAAGAATCCGGAAAAAAAAATACCGGCTAAGTCTCTTTTACGCAGGTTTACAATAACATGAATGCCTTTATCTGAATTTTGCACTTTTCGAAAGAAGAAATTAAATACACCAAGTATAATAAGCAAGCAGCTTCCTGCAATACCGATGATTAGCTGATGCTGCATAGCAGCATCAAAAATTTGTGTAAACAAATTACAGATTACAACAAGAAAAACATCGCTTCCTGAAACGCCGGCAATAAAAGCATAGCCGCCAAGGTGGCCATTATTAAGGCTTTGTTTAAGCACAGAAAAAATTATTGGACCAACAGAAACACCTAATAAAATACCCAGTATAAGACCTTTGATAATTGCTTCCATTTTAAAGCTTGTTTGCCTCACGTTCAATGTGCAGTATGAATAATAGAGTATTCATACCCATAATCGTTCAGCTTATTCTTTAAATTTTTTAAATAAAGATGTTGCAGTATGGCCACCAAAGCCAAATGTATTATTCATAGCGTAGGTTATATTCTTATGCACAGATTCGCCTATAATAATATTTAAATTTTTCGGGATATTTTCATCAAAATTTTTTGTATTGATAGTAGCAGGAATTAAATCATTCTTTAAAGCCAGCACACAAATTATAGCTTCAACGGCACCGGTAGCGCCAAGTAAATGTCCTGTCATAGATTTAGTGGCACTGATTAATAATTTTTTATTTTCATGAAATACCTGATCAATGGCAACAGCTTCGCTCAAATCTCCAAGGTAGGTTGATGTAGCATGTGCATTTATATAGTCAATATCACCGGGTTGTAATTGTGCTTCCTTAAGTGCCTTAACCATCCCAAGCACAGCGCCTTTGCCATCAGGCGGTGTTCCGGTTAAATGAAACGCATCTGCAGCCAGACTACCAGCAATCATTTCGGCATAAATTATTGCGTTGCGTTTTATGGCATGTTCATACTCTTCCAATATTAATGCACCGGCGCCTTCACCTAAAACAAAACCATCCCTGTCTTTATCAAAAGGTTTTGATGCTGAAGTTAGGTTATCATTTTTTTTAGATAAAGCTTGTGCTGCATTAAAACCTCCCACTGTAG
Organism: Chitinophagaceae bacterium; assembly: GCA_903642275.1. GTDB lineage: Bacteria > Bacteroidota > Bacteroidia > Chitinophagales > Chitinophagaceae > Parafilimonas. Next base: position 27,862 of record CAHJWK010000029.1, on the reverse strand, counting down.
CTGTGGTTACCGATGCTTCAGAACCTCCGGCAACCATAAGTATAGCTTTACCTGCACGAATAGTATCAAATGCATTTATAATGGCATTGTTTGATGAAGCACATGCAGCAACGGGGCAATAATTGGGACCATACAATTTATACCTGATAGATAAAATGCCAGCCGCTATATCGTTAATTATTTTAGGTACAAAAAATGGCGAAAAATGCGGCATACCATTTCCAAGTGCAAATTCACTTACCTGCTCTTCAAATGTAACAGTGCCACCATTACCTGAGCCCCAGATTACACCCATCTCACTTCTTTCATCTTCTGAAAATAAGTTAAAATTAATTTTGCCATTTGCTACAGCTTCATCTGTTGCTGCCACTGCATATTGCGCAAACAAATCGTACTTACGCAATTCTTTTTTATCAAAATATTTTTCAGCATTAAAATTCTTAACCTCGCAGGCAAACTTTGTTTTAAATTTTTCAGGATTGAACCTGGTAACTGGTGCAGCGCCGCTTTTGCCCGCAACGCAATTTTTCCAAAACTCTTCTACCGAATTACCCAAGGGTGTAACAGCTCCCATTCCTGTAATTACAACTCTTCTCATTTGCATTAAATTATTGCTGATTGCAATTATAAATGGAATATAATTTACGTATTTAGATTTTTAAGCAATCATTACAAATATCAAAATAACTTATTAAACGGCAATAAGCAAGTTTCATAGTGATAATGTAAACAAAAAAACCGTCGTTAAAGACGGTTTTTACTGCTTTTATATTTTTAATTATGGGTTAAAACCATTGTTATTATCACTGCTGTTATCATCAAGTGCCAGAGGATAACTATAGGTGCCGTCATAGCCCGGATACACACCTTCCAGCTTTATTGTACCATGGGAATTATTTAGAATGTTTTTCAGGTCATCAAGATTATTGACATCCTGACCATCAATACCTGTTATTATAAAACCTTCCTGAATTTTTGTATTATTCAGCAAGCCTTTATTTATTTTTTTAACCTGAACGCCACCGCTTATATCATTTTTTTGTGCGGCTTGCTTATCAACGGTAACAAGATCAGCACCCAAATCATCAAAAGCGGTTTCATTTTTTACAACTTCATAATTGCCGGATTTATTTTTTAATGTAAGCGATGTAGTGTTTTCTTTATCGTCACGTACATAAGTAACATTAACTTTATCGCCGGGTTTATAACCTGCAATTTGTTCCTGTAATTCAGAACCACTGTTGATATTAACGCCGTTGATTTTTGTGATAAAATCTCCTTTTTTAATTCCTGCGGTTTTTGCAGCACCATCATCAGCTACTCCACTAACATAAACACCAGGACCATCTTTAATACCATTTGCTTTTCTTTGATCATCAGATAAATAATCAGGTAAATAATTAACACCCATGTAAGCCCTTTGCACAGTACCAAACTTAATAAGATCGTTTACTGCTTTTTTAACTATGTTAACCGGAATAGCATAAGAATAACCTGCATAAGAGCCTGTTGGAGAAGCAATAGCAGAATTAATACCTATCAATTCACCATTTGTATTTATTAATGCGCCGCCACTATTACCAGGATTAACTGCCGCATCGGTTTGTAAAAATGATTCTATTGCACGAGTGCTTTTATTAATGCCAATATTTCTTGATTTAGCACTGATAATACCAGCTGTAACAGTTACATCAAGTGAAAGAGGATAACCAACTGCCATTACCCATTGGCCTAATTTAACATCATCACTATTGCCATACAACATGTAGGGAAGGTTAGTTTCATTTATTTTTAGTACAGCAAGATCAGTATTCGGATCAGCACCAATAACAGTTGCTTTATAACTCTTACGGTTTGAAAGCGTAACATTAATATCACTTGCCCCATCAATAACGTGATTGTTTGTAATGATATATCCATCGTTGCTTATCACAACACCGCTTCCACTTGCCTGCTGGTCAGGCATCGTCATATTGCGTGGTCCGCCAAAAAACTGGTAGAACGGATCATTATCGCCAAAAAGATCACCAAAAGGATTACTGTTTTTTGACGAAACAGCAGTGCCTTTAATTTTTGTTTTTATATGCACTACGGCAGGGGTTGCAGATGTAGCTGCGGCTGTAAAATCAGGTATTCCTGTCGGCGCATCTTTATTAAAGAAGCCTGCATAGTTCACAGGAACTCTTCCATCACTTTGCAAAGTTGTTGATTGATTGTGCAACCAGGTGCCATAACCCCAAATGCTCAACAGCGAAGTAGTAATACTTATGGCTACAATTAAAAAAATTTGTCTGAATTTCATTTTCTGTTCAATTTTATTTTTTAAAAGGTCAATAAATGTGCCTTTCTGATAGCAAATTAACGAAGCTGTTTGAAACGTCAGTTTCTGATTAAAACCATTTAACAAACATTTGACGAAGGTTATCGTAGAACTGTAATTATTTCATAACGTTTATAATATATCTTCAAGATATGTAAATTACCTTATTTCGTTTTGAGAAAGCAAATAAAGATTTTATTTAATTTATAAAGCGGTTAACCTCACGCTGTGCATCTTTTTCTTTAATTGATTCTCTCTTATCATGTGTTTTTTTACCACGCGCCAAACCAATTTCAACCTTCACAAAATTCTTCTCATTGAAAAATATACGCAAAGGAACAAGCGTAAACCCTTTTTCTTTCATCTTACTTTGAATACGCTTTAATTCTTTCTGCGTCAGCAAAATTTTCCTGTCATGAACTGCAATATGATTGTTAGATGTACCTAGTTTATATTCTGCAATATATAAGCCACGCAGCCAAAGTTCGCTTTTATCAAACAAACAAAAAGCGTCATTAAAGCTAACTTTTCCTTCGCGTATTGACTTTACTTCCGTACCCAGTAAAATAATACCACCAACATATTTATCCTCTATGTAATAATTAAAATACGCCTGCCTGTTATTCATTTCTTTCGCCATAACTTAAACAGAAAATATTTAAAGCGTGGAGTAAGTATTAATGCTGCAGCAACTTTATAAGCGTAGTAATTTTCCGCTTGAGTATTTTTCGGTCAACAATAAAATCAAGAAAGCCATGTTCTAATAAAAATTCACTTCGTTGAAAGCCTTCGGGTAAATCTTTTTTTATAGTTTCTTTGATTACACGCGGACCAGCAAAGCCAATTAATGCGCCAGGTTCTGCGATATTGAAATCACCCAACATACCAAAGCTTGCGGAGATGCCCCCAAATGTGGGATCAGTTAGTAACGATATAAATGGTAAGCCAGCATCACTTAGCTGTGAAAGCTTTCCGCTTGTTTTTGCAAGCTGCATTAAGCTAAACGCGCTTTCCATCATACGGGCTCCGCCACTTTTACTAATAACAAAAAAAGGAAGTTTATGCACAATGCAATAATCAACCGCACGGCTGAATTTTTCACCCATTACACTACCAAGCGAACCACCGATAAACTCAAAATCCATACAGGCAATCACCATTTCAATGCCGTTGACAAAGCCAACGCCAACACGCATACTATCTTTCAAATCTGTATTTGCATTTATTTCATCGAGTCTTTTCTGGTAAGATTTCAAATCAGTAAAGCCAAGAAAATCTATGCTTCGGATGTTATCAAAAAGTTCAGTGTAAATATTATCATCAAATAAAATTGCATAATAATCTTCACTGCCAATGCGGTGATGATAATTGCATTTAGGACATACATATAAATTTTCTTTCAGTTCACTGGTTGTGCATATATAGTGACATTCTGGGCATTTGCTCCATAAGCCTTCCGGCATTTCTCTTTTTTCCGAAGTAGATGTGGTTATGCCTTTACGTAAGCGTTTATACCATTTTGTTCTGGCTTCACTACCGGCTGTTATTTCTTTCGATGCATCATCGCCCGAAAGAGAATCAGCCAGTTCATCATCTTTTTCTTCAATCATTCTTATACGTTTAGTAAAGCAGAAAAAGCAAGCTAATCAATTAAGCTGCAACAGTAAATTTAATTGATTAATCTTACAATTGAAAGTAAGCCAAGTTATTAAGCTATTGTAATGCTTTGATCAAGATAAACATCCATTATCATTTGCATCATTTCAATGCCTTCTTTCATCGGGCGTTGAAAAGCTTTCCTGCCTAGTATTAAACCCATGCCACCGGCACGCTTATTTACAACAGCAGTTATTACTGCATCTGCGAGGTCTGAATCACCTTTACTTTCACCGCCGGAATTTATTAACCCAACCCTTCCTGAATAACAATTTAAAACCTGGTAACGGCAAAGATTAACCGGGTGATCAGTAGTTAATTTTGAATAAACCAACGGGCTTGTTTTTCCATGTTTTGTTGCAAGATAACCACCATTGTTGGTAGGTAATTTTTGTTTGATAATATCTGCCTGTATGGTAACGCCTAAATGATTTGCCTGGCCTGTAAAATCTGCAGCAGTATGATAGTCAACACCGTTAACCACAAAAGCATTATTTCTTGTATAGCACCACAAAATAGTCATCATGCCCAGTTCATGCGCCAGTTCAAATGCTTCTGCAATTTCTTTTAACTGCCTGCGGCTTTCTGCGCTGCCCCAATAAACGGTTGCACCAATACCAACAGCGCCCATGTTCCAGGCACTTTTTACCGTGCCGAACAATGTTTGATCATAGGTATTCGGATAACTTAAAAATTCATTATGATTTATCTTAACAATGAACGGAATTTTATGTGCATACTTGCGACTCATTATACCAAGCACCCCAAATGTTGAAGCAACGCCATTGCAACCAGCTTCAACGGCAAGCTTTACAATATTTTCCGGATCAAAATAAATCGGGTTTGGCGCGAATGAAGCGCCGGCGCTATGTTCAACTCCCTGGTCAACAGGAAAAATATTACAATAACCTGTGTTTGCTAAACGCCCATGACCAAGCAATTGCTGCATACTACGCAACACAACATTGCTGCGGTTACTATTAATCCAAATTCTGTCTAAATGATCCGGACCAGGCAAATGCAGGTCTGACTTATTAATAGCCGGGTTTGAAAAATTCAGATAGTATTCTGCTTTATCTTTTAGAAGTTGTGTGATTTTAACATTGCTCATTTGTAGATAATTTTATTAAGGCAAATCTTAGTTTAAATAGGTTGGCAAATATAGGCGGTAAATTTTATTGTTCTACGGCTACATTATACTGTTCATTAAGCCAGAAAAATATTCAGCTGAATATTTCAAACGGCTTCCATACCAGCTAAACATTTCACCGTCAACTAATACAATTTTTGCTGATGATATTAACGGCTGCAATTCATCTTTATGTTTTTGTTTAAAAGGATAAGGCTCTGACGAAAGCATTATGAGCTGACATTTTAGAGATAAAAGTTGACTGATTGAAATCTTAGGATAGCGTTTATCATTAGCAAATACATTTATAAAGCCGCAACATTTCATCATATCATTAATAAAAGTATCGCCACCAATAGTCATGTATGGATCTTTCCAGATAAAATAACATGCACGCAGTCTGTTTATTGGCAAAAAAATTTTCAAAAACGTTGTTTGTATTTCCTGGATAATATGCTGCGCTTTATTTTTTGAGTTTGTTATTTCACCAATTGATTCAATCATCTTTAATGCATCGTCCAGATTGCTTACGTCAGTTATAAAAACAGGCGCCAAAGTTTCTATTGCATCAACCTGTTCTTTTACATTTTCTTCTTTATTGGCAATTATTAAATCCGGTTTTAATGAAGCGATAACATCAACATTAATATTTTTTGTGCCGCCAACTTTTGTTTTTGTTTGATGCCAGTGTTTTGGATGCACGCAAAATTTTGTAATGCCAACAACTGCATCATTAAGTTCAAGATCAAACAATAATTCTGTTATAGAAGGAACAAGTGAAACAATGCGTTTAGGAAATGCGTCAAGAACAATCTCCCGTTGCAACTGGTCTGTAACAGCAACCATTACTCTTCTCTTAAATGCTTACCCGTAAGTTGTATAAACACATCTTCAAGATTGGCCTGTTTAACTTCTTTTGGTTTTTCAAAACCGGCAGCAACAAGGTCATCAATCAGTTTATCCGGCGAGGCCATTGCAATAATTTTTCCTGCATCAATAATCGCAACGCGGTTACAAAGCCTTTCGGCTTCATCCATATAATGCGTAGTAATAATAACTGTTGTGCCGCGACTTTGAATGCTTTTAATCAAATCCCAGAGATTGCGTCTTGCCTGCGGATCTAAACCCGTTGTAGGTTCATCTAAAAAAATAATTTTGGGCTTATTTATTAAAGTGGTGGCTATTGAGAACCGTTGCTTCTGCCCGCCGCTTAATTCCTTGTATTTTGATTTTGCTTTATCACGCAGATTAACCGTATCCAGTAATTCAAGTGCATTCACATTTTCGTTATACAAGCCTGCAAACAAAACAATCAATTCTGTAAGATTTAAACCAGGGTAATAACCTGATGTTTGCAACTGCACACCAATAATCTTTTTTATGTCATTTGGTGATTCATCAAGATTAAAACCATCAACAATTATTTTGCCGCTTGTTTTATTACGCAGTGTTTCAATTATTTCAAGCGTGGTTGATTTGCCTGCACCATTCGGGCCTAACAATCCAAACACTTCACCTTCATACACATCAAAGCTTATACCTTTCACTGCATGAAATTCACCGTAATCTTTCACCAGGTTTTTTACCGAAATAATTATCTTTTCGTTCATGCCGGCAAATTAAAATATAACAACTTAAATAAATATGTCGCTACTTACCAAGTACAACAATCTATAATTCTTTTTTTGGAGGAAGTGAAAATGCAATTGCTTCATGCTCAAAATGATTTTTATGAGAGCCATCGCAAAATGGTTTTGTCTGCGAAAGCCCACAGCGGCAAATTGAAACTATTGTTCTGCCACCTAAATCATATAGACTACCATTCCTGTCAAAAATTTCAAAATCACCTTCTACTTTTAAAGACCCGTTATTGTTTACTGTAATTTTTGTTGATGCCATAACTCAAAATTAATCAGAACCTTTCAATCCTTTAATCAAAACATTTTGTTTGCCTTCCAGCGAACAGGGTTTTCCAAATTCAACCAGCCTGAGTTTTTTATTATTGATTGTATTATAAAAGTCATTTAGATAAGCAACCGTTTGCTTTATATACCTCGGCTGCAATAATGTGCATTTTGTATATGCATTGTAAACATTTGTTTTTACGCTGTCAAATAGTTTCACCGTTTCATCAAAATCTGTATAAGGCAAACAATAACCTCGATATAATCTTTCCTGCACAGATTTAAGTTCAAGTTGTTCCGGCGGTAAAGCATAAGGTGCCGCAACAATTCCCGCATGGTCAAAATCGTAGGCAACGGTAGAATACGGCACTTTGGTTGAGTCTGCAGAAATCAATCGTATATTATGCAAAAACTGAATTGACCAATCTGTATTTCCTATCATGTATTCAAATATGGTCATTAAAAGATATTGTTTGTGTTCAGTTGCCTGCGGTTCAACTAATTTTTTTGTAATAATTACCGTTTCGTTACGCTTCGCCATCTCATCTTCACTTTCAAGCAAAATTCCATAATGCTCATCTTGTTTTAAACGCGAAGAAGAATCATAATAATCCACTTTTACAAGCCGCGCAAGAAAGCTTTTTGGTGTAAGCAAATTATATAATTTATACGCCAGCCATTCATGAATCACATATTGATCACCCTGGCAATGTGTTACCAGTTTTAATTTTTTTTGCTCTTTAAACAAGCCGGCAGAATCAATATTGTGCTTTGAAAAATTTAAATATAAAGGTGGAAAAACACAGTTGCTCCTGTCCTTTCTGAAATTGCCTCTTGCTTTTATTTTTATAGGTATTTTAACTTCAACACTGTCATTATTTTTATATTTTAATACTGCGGCGTGGTAAGCAGGATTATCATTCCTGTCTCTCTGCACCGTTTTAAAATTTGCATACAATTTAAAATGCAACAGGCTTGTATCACTAAACAAATCATCTTTAAATGCAGTGCTGTTATTTTGGGCATGAATGAATAACGGGAACAACAGTACCAGTAATTGTATAAACAGTTTTGATTGATTCAATGCAGGTATCAATTAAAGTGTATTCAAATATAGCAGTAATCTTTTTTGTAATTAACGCATATTAAAATTCAGTAACATCTGGCATGATATTTTAACGTATGAACTATTATTTTATAAAATTTAAATTCAAAAAATTATGTTACGCTGGACTGTTATTTTTTTAGTGGTTGCAATTATTGCAGCAATCTTCGGTTTCGGCGGTATTGCTGCCAGTGCTGCAGGTATTGCTAAGGTTTTATTCTTTGTGTTTGTGGTATTATTTATCATCTCATTAATTTTTGGAAGAAGAGGCAAGGTATAGGTTAAGGCTATTTAATTAAAAACTTAAAAGCGTAAACATTTGTTTGCGCTTTTTTATTTGTGTAAACACATAGCAGGCTAAACTTATTTTTACAAAAATTTTTTAATGAATTTTATTGAAGAGCTGCGCTGGCGCGGAATGATACAGGATATAATGCCCGGCACTGAAGAGCAGTTAAATAAAGAACAAACATCTGCTTACATTGGTTTTGATCCTACTGCTGACAGCTTACACATTGGAAGCCTTGTTCCCATTTTATTGTTGGTGCATTTACAAAAAGCCGGTCATAAACCTTATGCATTAACTGGTGGTGCTACAGGTATGGTTGGCGACCCAAGCGGCAAAAGCGAAGAGCGTAATTTATTAAGTGAAGATATTTTACAGCACAATCAATCAGCAGTAAAAAAACAACTTTCAAAGTTTTTAGATTTTGATGAAGCAAAGCCAAACGCAGCCGTTCTGGTGAATAATTATGACTGGTTTAAAGAAATGTTTTTTCTTGATTTTATACGCGATGTGGGCAAGCACATTACCATAAATTATATGATGGCAAAAGACAGCGTAAAGAAAAGAATTGAAGGCGAAAGCGGCATAAGCTTTACTGAATTCAGTTACCAGTTAATACAGGGTTATGATTTTTACTGGCTCTATAAACATCATAACTGCAAACTGCAGATGGGTGGCAGCGACCAGTGGGGAAATATATTAACGGGCACAGAACTAATTCGCCGCAAGGCAGGTGGCGAAGCGTTTGCATTTACCTGCCCGTTACTTACAAAAGCTGATGGCGGAAAGTTTGGCAAAACCGAGAAAGGAAATATTTGGCTTGATGCAAACCGCACTTCACCTTACGAGTTTTACCAGTTCTGGTTAAATGCGTCTGATGATGATGCAAAAAAATGGATAAAGATTTTTACTTTTTTATCTAAAGATGCAATTGATAATTTAATTAATCAGCATAAAGCAGATGCTTCAAAACGTATATTACAGAAAGAACTGGCAAAACAAATTACCGTTTTTGTGCATGATGAAAATGGCTTGCAGCAGGCGCTTGAAACAACTGGAAAATTATTCGCCAATCAAAATGCAGCTGCAGAAAGTTTAAGCGAAGAAGATCTGCAAAACCTTGAAGGCATTATTAAAATTAATTTTGATTTATTAAAGATTAATGCCGGCATTGATATAACTTCTTTTCTTGCTGAAACAAATATTTTTCAAAGCAAAGGCGAAGCAAAAAAAATGGTTCAAAACGGCGGCGTAAGTATTAACAGGAAGAAAGTTGATGGCTTGCAGATGACGGTTAACACTTCTTTATTGCTTCATAACAAATACTTGCTCGTACAAAAAGGAAAGAAGAATTATTATTTGGTGATCGTTGCAATTTAAAAAGTAGTAGGTCGAACTTTGCTTAGCCCTTTAGCAATTTATTCGGTATTCAGGTGATTTACCGGCATATCGCACTAGCCCGATCGCATTGTGAACTCATTGAACTCCATTGTGGATGTGCCGAACCGCATTGTGGGCTGGTTCAATATCATTGTGGAGCAGTCCAACATCATTGTATATGTGTCGAACCTCAATGTGAACCCACCTAACCGCATTGTGGACGAGGTTATTCGCATTGTGAAGCCTTCAACCGTCATTGGGGCATTGCCGAACTGCATTGTGGTTATTTCCACTGTCATAGCGACATTCACTAACTGCATTGTGGGCTTGTTTACATGCATTGCAACGCCAGCCAGATTAAACTTTACTTCTCAAAAGGAATTAATCAGGTTACATTTTGAATAAATGCGTCAAAACTCTTCACCCCGATCATCTTCGTGGTTAAATAACCTTCTGCATATTGCACGCCAATGCGCTTGCCAAACATTAATGCTCTTGCTTTAATTACATCTAGAAAATCAGGATTGGAAATATAAGTTTCAGGCTCGCTGGTATCTGTTGTATTAAACTGCGTTGTATAACATAAAACAGCATTAATCTTCTGATCATAATAATCAGAAATATCAAATAAAAAATCAGGTTTTAAATAACGGTCCTGTATGTAATGAAACACATAATGTGGCCGACAGTGTTGCTGCGGTTCATCATTATAAATTGTTTCTATTCTTCTTAAGCCTGATAAAAATGCCGCATCCGAAACCAACTTTGAACTTCTGCCATGATCCGGATGCCTGTCTTCGGGTGCGTTACATAATACAACTTCAGGCTGATATTTTCTGATAACTTGTATCACTTTCCGCACATTGTTTTCATCATTCTGAAAAAATCCATCTGCCATCTGCAGGTTTTCTCTTGCATGTACGCCCATTGCTTTTGCTGCATTAGCCGCTTCAATGTCTCTTGTTTCAGCTGATCCGCGTGTTCCTAATTCACCTCTTGTCAAATCAACGACAGCAACTATTTTACCCTGGGCAACAGCTGCTGCTAATGTACCCGAGCAACCCAGTTCCACATCGTCAGGATGTACGCCAAAAGCAAGAATATCAACCTTCATAATAAATCAAAAGTAAAGTAGAAGTCTAAAAGACGGGAAGTCAGAAAGTTTTTAATTTACTCTTCGCTAGTAACCATTGACTGTTAAGTATGTCTTACACCATACATTTTTTCAACATCCTGCACAATCATTTCCATATCATGGTCATTGCCAACAGGATCGTAAGTCTGGCGCAGGTTGGAACCAAACAAAATAGCCACCGTTTGCCAGAAGCCGGCGTTAAATCTTCCTTTATAATCTTCAATTATTTCATAACAATTGTTGCCTGTCTGGCGATAAATTAATTTCATCAAAACCTTGCCCTGATAAACAGAAAGCTGCGTAAGCTTGTCTGCAAACTGGCTTTTCAGTTGCTTTTCATTCGCCTGTATAATTTCTTTTCGTTTCTTTTTATCGGTTACATTAACAAGCTGCATGTTTATCTTATTCATAACCTGCGAAGCGGCAATTGCATATGGATATGTAACATACACAGCATTACGTAAACGTGTCCATTCAGCAAATCTTTTTCTTTGCGCATCATTCATGTGTGCTAACAGATAAACGTCATTAAGCCATGAGCATGGAATAGTATCGCCATTAGCTTCTATGCAAGCCTGGACAACTACTGTATCATTAACTCCAAGACGATTTTTACCGGCAAGATTTGGGTTGGTTTGTGCTGATGCATGCAAGGCAATACTTAAGGATATTAAAACTGCACAATTTCTTATCAACACGTTTGGCTGCATAACACTATATAAACAGAAATGTTACCTCAATATTTTATTGAAAGCAAAAGTAACCTTAAATATTTTTAACCGGAAACAGCCATTTTAAAACCTGTACGAATGCGCTGAACCATACTCATGATAAATCCGGCAACCATTATAATAATACCAATCCATAATACATTAATAAAAGGAAAAAGGTAAACTTTAAGCGTAATAATGCTTTGAATACTTTTATCTTCTTTAATGCCTAATTCAATTTTACCACCACCGGCATCAGATAATTTATTAAAGCGTATAACTAAGCTTTGCGCAATTATTGTATCAGGTATATTTCTAAGCGCATCATTTTTTAAAGCAACAACCGGCATAGCTTTGTAATGCATTCCATCTTTTGATATTATTGTCATGTTCATTCCAATACCTACTTCGCCCGGCAATAACTTTTTATTGAGTGAATCAGTGTTTTTTTCAACCTTATTCAACACGATAATTCCGTTTGAGAAAAATGCTGAATCACCTGCTTTCATGGCAACAGGCTTGTATTGGCTTGTATCATCCTGTTCACCATTTTGTGCTGCAGAAACATATACAAATATGTCCCGATTCCAGTAATGCTTATTATCAGGATTTGCTGAATTACCTTCTGCGCCTTTATTATTTTTAATCAGGTCAGGATAGATATTAAATTTCTCTCTCCCATCTTTACTGGCAAACTGCAGCTCAAAATATTTTTTATGATTTGAATTATTTACTGAATCACCAGCATATGTAACATCATACCTACCCATGTCTGTTTGCACACCTTTAAACAAGGTTATATTTTCCTGCGGGTCATAGTCTTTTGACTTAGGTAATAAAGCAATGCCTGTTGTGTTTTCGCTAAGCGTAGTTTTTCGGCTTGATGAAATTAAAATTCCCATTAAAGCCAGCGCAAAACCTATATGTGCTACAGACGCACCTGCGGATTTCATTTTGCCTTTTAAACCAATCCATAAGTAAGCAAGGTTGGCAACCAAACCATATACAGCAGCAAACATGGCAATATGAATCGCAATCATAAAGCCAACGCCTTTTATTTGGTAATTAATATTGCCGATTAAACTTATACAAAGGCTTATAATAAGTGCAATAATTGTTGGCGGCAAAATCTTTTTTAAAAAAACTTTTTTGTGAGTGTTCTTATATTTAAAATATTGGGTGATGGCTGTAAGTACACCGATAATAATGGCAATAAAAACCTGAACCTGGTTATAAGAAAAAACAGGGTCTTCCGGCATGGCTACTTTAGTGCCGAAGATTTTGTTGAATACCGGTACGGATGTTTTTGCAGTGATAATTATAGATGATAAAAACAAAACCAGTGCACCAATAAACATCCAAAACTCGCGGCTGTAACTGCTTTCTTCTTTGTGAATGGATGGAATTTTTTTGCTGCGATAGAAATATAAAACCATTGCAGGAACAAAAAATATCAGTACGAAACAAATAAGCTGTGTACTCATATCCAATTCTGTAAATGCATGTACAGAAGTATCACCTAAAATGCCACTGCGTGTTAAAAAAGTTTCATACAATACAAGTGAAAAAGATAGTATGAAAAAAATATAAGTTGCTTTTAACGAGTAGCCGCTGTTCTTATAAACAATGGCTGTATGCAAACCGCCAATCATAACAAGCCATGGAACAAGCGATGCATTTTCTACAGGGTCCCATGCCCAATAACCACCAAAATTTAAGCTTTCATAGGCCCATGCTGCCCCCATCATAACACCTGTTCCTAAAACGGCGCCTGTAAACGCAGCCCACGGAATTGCAGCTTTAACCCAACTGTGATCATTCTTCATCAACCCCGCAATGGCATAAGCGAAAGGAACTACGGTTGAAGCAAAACCTAAGAACAAAATTGGCGGATGTATCACCATCCAGTAATTCTGCAATGCTGCATTCAAGTCGTTGCCTTCGTAAATTTTTTGAAATTGTAAGTAATCAGGATTAGTAAAAAGTACCGGCGCATTCAGTTCATTTCTTAATAAAGCAAACGGGTTGCTGCCGGTCTTCCATCCAAAAAAATAAATACCTAACAACATGGTTGATATACACACCTGGGCAAAACTTATAACGCTTAAAACCGGCGCTTCCCATTTTTTGCTGCGCCAGATTAATATCCAGCCAAGCACACAATGCCACACATTCCATAGCATAAAACTACCTTCCTGCCCTTCCCAAAAGCTTGCAAACAAATATTTTTTTTCAAGGCTGCGTGATGAATGATTCCATGCATAATAGTACTCATGATAATGGTGCGAAATGATAAAATACATCAATCCAAAAATGCCAAATACACATGCTGTTTCAATAAAGAAAGAAATCCTTGCAAGCTTTATCCAGCTTTGTTGTTCAGCCAATAAATTATTACGTGAAGACTTAAAAAAACTGATGGTTGCTACGAGTGAAGCGACAAATGAAAGCACCGCAAAAAAATGACCCGCTTCTCCCCACAATAAATGTTCACCATTATACTTCATTATTGTTTATTGAACGGATGCGCTCACATTTTTTGCATTGGCGTTTGCGTCGTCTTTATATTTTGAAGGGCATTTCAGCAATATATCTTTACATTCAAACTTACCATCTTCCACTTTTCCTTTCAATACCAGCCTTTCACTTTTTTCCATGTCTGTTGGTTTGGTGTTATGATATACAACTTCAATAGAATTACCTAATGTGTCAATAGCAGTAAACTCAAGATAATTAGGATTTTTAATCGGATTATAATTAAAAGGCTGCGCTTTATCCATTTTTGCAATCAGCGTTACGGCTTTGCCAGGCTTTTGTTTTGCAGAAGCAATTGTTTCATACATTGTAACATCGCCCATAAAACTTATAAGTGTTGCAATGGCAAGTGCAATAAGCACCAGCGCAACTATGTGCATTTTTTTCATACTTAAAATTCGGCTGCAAAATTAACTCAAAAGCGTATCAGATTGTTCCAAACATTTCAAAAGCATTTTGTTAAGTTTAAGCATCAATTAAACGTAAAGCTAATATCAAAATATGGTTTTAAAATTGCTAGTATCTTGCACAACTTTTCTAAAAATATATAATGACCGACCTTTCAAAATTTGATATCAACGCGGTTGCTAATCGCAATAATAATATATTCGGATTACCTTTTAATGAAGAAGATTCAAGAGTTGTATTGCTACCTGTACCGTGGGAAGTTACTGTTAGCTGCAACGCCGGTACTGCCAGAGCAATTGAACATATATACAAAGCCAGTACGAATATAGATTTGTTTGACACTGATATGCCGGAAGAATGGAAGCAGGGATTTTTTATGCGTGATATTGATAAAAAAATCCTCATGAAAAGTGATTATCTGCGTAAAGAAGCGGAGCTATATATTGATTTTATTGCGCATGGCCAGGACATTCAAACCAATAAGTTCATGCTTAAAAGCCTTAAGGAAATTAATGAAGGCAGCGTAATGATGAATAATTGGGTATATGAACAAACAAAAACTCTTTTGGAGAGAGGTAAACTTGTAGGCCTGCTTGGTGGCGACCACAGTGTTGCTTTTGGTTATTACAAAGCGCTGGCAGAAAAGCATCCGAAATTTGGCATTTTACAAATTGATGCGCATTGCGATTTGCGCAAAGCATATGAAAATTTCAATTATTCGCATGCAAGCATTATGTATAATGCACTTTCAGAAATACCTGCAATAGAGCGTTTGGTTCAAGCCGGCATCAGAGATTTTTGCCAGGAAGAATGGAAGTATATCTGCAGCAGTAATTTTAAAGTAATTACGTATTTTGATCAGCAAATAAAAGAACGTTTGTTTGCCGGCGATCATTGGGTGCATATAGTAGAGGAAATGATTTATCATTTACCCGAATGTATTTATTTTAGTTTGGATATTGATGGGCTTGACCCGAAGCTTTGCCCACATACCGGCACACCTGTACCCGGCGGCTTTCAAAGCGAACAGATTTTATACCTGCTTAAAAAAATTGTGGAAAGCGGCAAAAAATTAATTGGCTTTGATATGGTAGAAGTAGGCGTCGGTGACAGCAATTATGATGCACTGGTTGCTGCAAGGTTGCTCTGGAAAATGTGTAACCTTTTAGTGAAAAGCAATAATTAATGCCTGCTGAAAAAGAATATGATTTTATTGTAACACTAAAACGTTCGATTTACAAAGCTCTTAATCTTGTGAGTGCTCTAATGTGTGTGCTGGCAGTAAGCGTATCTGTTTATGGTTTAATTTATACAGGAACTTCAGCCAATGCTTTTTATTTAATATTGTTGCTTGATGGCTTCATTATTATTTTTTTGCTCTATAGTTTTTTTCACAATAGAAAAAAAGATTCGATAATTATATTCCGGTGGGCTTTAACGGCGGGTGCTGTTTTATGGTTCCTACCACCGCAAAATAATTTGTTGATTGCCTTATTATATATCGTCGCTTCTTTTATAGAAAGGCAATTAAAATTACCACAGGAAATAGGTTTTGATAAAGAAGAAATTGTTATCAACAGCTTTCCTCCAAAACATTATCAATGGCAGGAAATAAACAACATTGTTTTAAAAGATAATATGGTTACTGTTGATTTCAAGAACAATAAAATCCTGCAAAAAGAAACTGAATCTGACGTAAGCAGCGAGACAGAAAAAGAGTTTAATGCATTTTGCCAGGAACGCCTCCAATACAATAAAGAACATCTTTAATAAGGCTCCAAAATTTCACATACCAGCAATAGCTAATCTGTAACTTTGCTTCGTAAATATTTCTATGCAGTTATATTGTAATTCACTTACAGAATACAGCCGTTTAAAAACGTTAGAGGTCAAGGTTGGTGACCTTTTATTAGGCAACCTGCACCCGGTTCGCGTGCAAACCATGACAACTACTGATACAATGGATACGATTGCAACCGTTGAACAATCCATCCGTTGTATTGAAGCAGGTGCAGAGCTGGTTCGCATTACGGCTCCCTCAAAAAAAGAAGCAGAAAATTTACTCAACATAAAAAATGAATTGCATAAACGCGGTTATAAAACGCCACTTGTTGCAGATATTCATTTTACGCCAAATGCAGCAGAAATTGCTGCACGTATTGTTGAAAAAGTTAGGGTGAACCCGGGCAATTATGTTGATAAGAAAAAGTTTGAACAAATTGAATATACAGATGCGGAATATGCAGAAGAAATAGACCGCATACGTGAACGCTTTACACCATTGGTTAAGATTTGTAAAGAGTATGGAACGGCCATGCGTATCGGTACAAATCATGGTTCTTTGAGCGACAGAATTATGAGCCGTTATGGTGATTCGCCGATGGGAATGGTGGAAAGCGCAATGGAGTTTTTACGTATTGCCCGCAATAAAAATTATAACAACATTGTATTGAGCATGAAGGCAAGCAACACGCTTGTTATGGTACAGGCTTATCGCTTGCTGGTGAATACAATGTTTGAAGAGTTCAATGAAATTTATCCTTTGCATCTTGGTGTTACAGAAGCCGGTGATGGTGAAGATGGCAGAATAAAAAGCGCGGTAGGCATCGGTACATTAATGGAAGATGGTTTAGGTGATACGATACGTGTTTCTTTAACGGAAGATCCTGAATTTGAAATTCCTGTTTGTAAAGATTTGGTGAAACGTTATGAACATCGCAATCATCATTCACCTGTAAAAAATTTATTGCATAACATTTCTGATAAGCTGCATGTTTCAAATGGTCATCGGTCAACAGTCAATGGCAAAAAGTCACCGGTTACACTTTCTTACAATCCCTTTGAATATAAAAGAAGGCAAACACATGAAGTAAATAATATTGGTAGAATGCTGATGCCGGTTGTTGTTGCAGACTTCATGCAAAAAGAAAAAATAAATACTGAAGATTTACAAGTAATTGGATATAACTATAATATAGTAACTGATAAATGGAACATTGCTGATTCAGCGGCTGATTATATTTATACAGCTGATAAAATATTGGGTTTCCATTTGCCCGGCACCTTAAAAATTGTCTGCAATGCAAAAACATGGTTGAAGCTTTCAGGCAATGAAGCAATGGTTGCTTTCCCATTATTTGAAGGTGTTGAATATTTGGATGCGGAACAAAAATCATCCGCCCAAAATTTTATTTCGATGGATGTACATACTATTGATACAACTATCAAACAAAAAATAATTGACCTTATTGCAACAGATGTTACTGCAGTGCTTTGTTTGTATTCAACCGGCAAAAACAGCATGGCTGATATTCGCCAAACAATAACTGCTTTAATGAAACGTAATATTAAAACGCCGGTTATTATTTGTATTGACAGTAATTGCAGCGAAGTTGATGAACAACTCATTCAATTTTCTGCGGAAGCCGGCGCATTGTTATTGGATGGTTTTGGTGATGGTCTGTGGCTGATGAATGACCCAAAGAAAATGAAGAATATAAAACTTAGTGGCCGCAATTATATTCCTGTTACTAACAATCACCAGTTTTTAAACGCAACCTCGTTTTCAATATTACAGGCAACACGCACACGCATTTCAAAAACCGAATACATCAGTTGCCCAAGCTGTGGCAGAACATTATTTGATCTTCAGGAAACAACTGCAAAAATACGTGCAGTAACCAATCATCTTAAAGGTGTAAAGATTGCTATCATGGGTTGTATTGTAAATGGTCCCGGAGAAATGGCTGATGCCGATTTTGGTTATGTTGGCAGCGGTGTTGGCAAAATAACTTTATATAAAGGCAAAGACATTATTAAAAGAAATGTTGATAATAACGTTGCCGTAGATGAACTCATTAATCTAATAAAAGAATATAGCGCATGGGTTGAGCCAACTTCTGTCGCTGACTTAATGGAAGTAAAATAATCAAGGTTATTATTTTATTATCACCATCTTTTTTACAACTATCTTTCCATTTACAGGAACAACACTTATATAATAATTTCCAGATACTAATGATGATAAATCAAGCCTTATTTTATTCAGCCCTGCATCCATAGTGTGATTTATTTCTAACTGATTTACAGAAGTAATACTTCTTATAAAAATTGTAGCCTGTTGTTTTACCGAAGATGAATAATATAAATTAGTATAGCTTGCAGATGGATTTGGATTAAGCGTCAGCGCCGCTTTATCATCTGTTGACATTGTGGCTGCAATGGCTGATGAACTATAACCTGAAGGTTCTGTTCCCCAAACCAGCACACCGTTTTTATATAATGTTATTTTATTCCAGTCAGCATAATCTGTTTTGCTTGCATCAAATGAGTAATCACCTGTTTGCGTATAATTGCTCCAGTCAGATTTTGCAATTCTATCCTGTATCTCATCGGAACTGCTGCCGGCGGCAATCGCACCTGAAGTAAAGCCAAGTTCAAGATAATTGTTAGCACCTGTAATACTGCCTGAAAGATTTACAAACCTGCTTGTGATATTACCACATCCAACAGCAGAATAGTCACAATAATAATTTTGCGAAGTGGCACCATCATTTGTGTACCAATACCTCAGTTTAAGGTCACTTAAATTAACAGCAGTTGCACCGGTATTTATAATCTGCATCCATGGCCGCAAAGTATTTGTAGTTGCGTTGGCATCTACATTTTTGTACTGCACTTTCAGGCTGCTTGTTGAATTGCCAGTCACGGTTATATTTATGACAGAAGAAGTCGTTACTGCTCCTTCATTATCTTTTGCATGTGCAGTAATGCGATATACACCTGCACTTACATTTTTCCATGTAAAACTATATGGGCTGCTATATTGTGTATTGATTAAAGTTGATCCGCTATAAAAAGCAACATAATTTATAGAACCATCTGCGTCAGATGCGGTGGCCGTTAACTCTATAGTTGCAGGTAAAGTATAAGTTGCATTATTTGCAGGCGTTGTAATGGAGACTGTAGGTGATTTATTTGAAGCCGATTTTACTGTTATGCTAACCGGTGAAGATATCGTTATTGCACCGCTATCATCAGCAGCTTTAGCTGTAATTGAATACGTACCTGCGGCTACATTACTCCATGTATAAAGATAAGGGCTGGTGCTGTCTGTTCTTATTAATTTACTGCCATTATAAAACTTAACCCATTTAACAGTGCCGCCTATATCGGAGGCAACTGCTTTAAGCGTTATGCTTGTTGGTGATGTGTTGTAAACAGCATTGTTTGCAGGAAAAGTAATACTGACTGAAGGAGGCGAATTTGTACTTCCACTACAAACAAAATTATCTGCAGGACTTAAAATTTTTTGTTTCATGAATGTGCCTGAAGTGGAAGTACTGTTCCAGCTTGAAGTAGAACATGCATTGGCTGTTAATGCTGAAGAGGTTTCAGACTTATCAGAAAAATTCCAGTTTATCCAACTAATTTTATTCGTTGACATCCAATCGAGCCATGTTTGCATTGAATCAAGATAAGGGCCGCCATCACCGCTGGCAGTACTGGTGCCACATTCCGTTACAAATAAAGCTGCACCATTTGCAATGGCAAGGTTGCCTTTATCACGTAAAGATTGCCCATGTGTGCCTGAATAAAAATGCAGCGTGTACATAATGTTTGAAAAAGTCAGCTTATCTGCTGATGCAACATCAACATCCTGGCTATAGGTTGGTGTTCCAACTATGATAATAGTTGATGGATCATTAGCGCGTATTTTTGGTATGATGTCATTTGCATAAGATTTTATTGTTGACCATAATACGCCATTTGGCTCATTACATATTTCATATAAAACCTGCTTATCATTTGCATGTTTGGCTGACATGTAAGACCAAAAATCTTCAGCGTCAGATAAATGCGCATTAGGATCACCTGGGTTAAGTATATGCCAGTCAATCACACAATAAACACCAAGCTTACCGCATTCCGTTACCATACTGTCTATATGAGTCTTCCAGTAAGATGGATTAGTCAGGTAACCGCCTTCATCTACATACATAGCAAGACGAAATATATCAATGCCCCAGTCTGTTGCCAATATACTTAATGATGAATTGTTATAACATTGAGGGAAATATTGCAAACCGGCAGAACTTATTCCTCTTAACTGAATAATATTTCCACAGGCATTTACAAGATGTGTACCCGACACCTTAAGCTTACCATTGATAGCAACCGGAGAACCTGCAAGATATTGTGCTGAAGCAGAACTAACCAGGCAAAAACAAATTGCAGCAAAGAACAAGCACTTTATATAATTCAATAACAGGTGTCTCATAATGTAAAATTTAAATTGATAAAAATGGCAGCGAAGAGATAGATAAAACTATGCCAAGAGTTATATTTCTTATGCTTTCTATTTAAGTCTTTCAAAGTAATTATCCCTAATATGTTTGTTGACATATGTAGCAAGCCCAATTCCCTTTTCAGCAAGCTTCATCATTGCATGCACATGCTGCCTGCCAGGGCGTATATAGTTATATAAATAACGTGTTGCATCTCTAAATTCAAGTATTATAAATTCGCTGCCTGCTTCAAATAACTGCACACCGGAATTACCTGCATTTTGATAACGTTGCATATACATTAAAATTAATTTTTATTGAAAACACAAATCATTAATACATATCTTTATTGTGCAATCAATCCAATATGGTTTCAAAAATTTCAGAAGGCGTAGAAATCAGTGTTGAAAGTTATTATCAATCAGATTACAGTAATCCGGCTAATAATGAGTACATGTTTGCTTATAAAATAACTATTGAAAATCACAATAATTTCAGCGTGAAATTATTACGCAGGCAATGGAAGATTTTTGATAGCAATGGTGAATACAAAGATGTGGAAGGTGAGGGCGTAGTTGGTGTGCAGCCTGTATTGCAGCCAACAAAACAATTTCAATATGTAAGCGGCTGCAACCTGCGCAGTGAGCTTGGAAGAATGTGTGGCACTTACGAAATGGAAAATCAAAATAATAAAAAAGTGTTTGAAGTAAAAATTCCTCCTTTTGATTTAATAGCTCCCTTAAAAATGAATTAATAACTTTAGTTACAGTTCAATATTTGCCCTGAATATTGCAATTAAAAATTACAATCAATTTTATATTGAAGTTCGTACTTCGTACTTCATAATTTCACTTTATCATGCCTCCTTTATCTGAAAGAATGCGGCCAACAACTTTAGAAGAACTGGCAGGCCAGCAGCACCTTGTTGGCAAAGGCAGCATTTTGCGCACAGCCATTGAAAACGCCAGCATTCCGTCAATGATTTTTTGGGGACCGCCGGGCAGTGGCAAAACAACTATCGCAAACATTATTGCGCATACATTAAGTGTACCGTTTTACCAGTTGAGTGCTATAAGCAGCGGCGTAAAAGATGTACGTGAAGTAATTGAAAAAGCAAAGCAGCAAACAAAAGCCATTTTGTTTATTGATGAAATTCACCGCTTTAATAAAGGACAGCAGGATGCTTTGCTTGGCGCTGTTGAAAAAGGCATTATTACATTGATAGGCGCTACAACAGAAAACCCATCATTTGAAGTGATATCTGCATTACTTAGCCGCAGCCAGGTATACATTCTCAAGCCACTTGATGAAAAAGATTTAATCCAGCTTCTTAACAATGCAATGCAAAAAGATGATATATTAAATCAGTATAAAATTGATTTAAAGGAAACATCAGCTTTAATAAATATCAGTGGCGGTGATGCAAGAAAATTATTAAACCTGTTTGAATTGGTAGTTACATCATCATCAAAAAATAAAACACTAATTATTACTGATGAACTGGTAATGAATGTGGCGCAGAAAAAGATTGCCTTGTATGATAAACAGGGCGAACAACATTATGATATTATTTCAGCCTTTATAAAAAGCCTTCGTGGCAGCGACCCGAACGCAGCTGTTTATTGGCTTGCGCGGATGATTGAAGGCGGTGAAGATGTAAAATTTATAGCAAGAAGAATGTTGATTCTTGCCAGTGAAGATATTGGTAATGCCAATCCTAATGCGTTACTGTTGGCAAACGCCACTTTTGATGCTGTAAATAAAATCGGCTGGCCAGAATCGCAGCTTATATTATCCCAATGCGCAATTTATCTGGCTTCATCACCAAAAAGTAATTCTGCAACAACTGCTATTGGAACGGCTTCAGCTGCTGTTAAGCAACATGGCGATTTAGCAGTGCCTTTACATATCCGTAATGCGCCAACACGCTTAATGAAAGACCTTGATTATGGTAAAGGCTATAAGTATAGCCATTCTTATAAAAACAATTTTGAAGAGCAGGAGTATTTACCAAAAGAAATTGAAGGAACTAAGTTTTTTGATCCGGGAAATAATACGAGAGAAGATGAACTGCGTAAATTTTTAAAGAGTAGATGGAAGAATAAATACGGTTATTGATACTATAGTTTAAATATAATAAAAGTTGACCAGGATGATCAACTTTTATTTATACTTCAATTATAATTTTATAGTTCCTTCAATACCATCATCCATTGTTTTACCTGAAACCATTGATGCAACAATTTTTGCAAGTGATACAAGCTTACCATGTTTAGTATCCCAATAATAACCTTCTTCCGGTGCAACTTTAATTACACTGATATGCGGGTCGTCTTTGCCTTCTTTGAACCAAGCTTTTACAATCGGTTCCCATAACTCTTTAATTTTATCTTTATCATACAAAATTGTTGCATTCCCATACACACTTAAAAAATCTGAATGGCTTGATCCGCTGAACAGCAACTGCACTTTATCGTCGTCTTTAATTTCCATGTTCTTGGTACTGTCTTTTCCACTTAAAAACCAAATGTTGCCGCTATCATCAACTTCCTGCACACTCATTGGCCGTGTTGAAAAAGGTTTACCGGTTTCAATCTGCGTACAAAACAAACAGGTTCCGGCTCTTTTTGAAATTGTTTTTATTTTTTCAATGGCTTCACTATTAGATATATTTTTTAAATCACCCATAATAATTTTATTTTATAACGACTAAAAACATGCCAGTACATACAGATTATTCAACCAACCGGCCTGATTTTTTTAATATTCGGATAACAATATAAATAACGAGCAACAGTGAAAGAATAATAATGATCAAGGTGTTGCGTACCGAAGCATTATAATGTGTTAACTGAGGATAATAAAATAACAGCAGTAACACAATGCCGCAAAGCCAAATAAAAGTAGTTGTGTGTTCTTTGTTAATATAACGCTTCCAGTTAAAACGCATGCTGCTGAATGTAGTGCTCATACCTTTAAGGCGCGGCATCCACCGACTAACTCTTGCACAATAGTTATTAAACTGGTCACCGAATTTGTTGCGTAAAAAATTTTCTTCAGCTAATACAATTGCCTGGTAAACAAAAAGAAAAAAAGGTATCATTACTACAACATACAAGAATGAGTTAGATAAGAATCCAACGCCGGCAAGCATTAAAATATTTCCTACATACAATGGGTTGCGGCAATGCGCAAATATACCAGTGGTTACAAGGTCTTCAGCATATACTTTTTTATTTTTTCCACCACGAATAATATAAGCAAGGCCAATGGTTGCACCGCGTATGGCTTGCCCTGTAATTGTTATAATAAGCCCGATAATTATTGGGTAGAAATAATATTTTTTGCCAAAAGCACCGGGTGTAAACAATTGCGGCACATACGGCACAAACAATAAAGCATAAAAAATAATAAAGAGCCGGTTGCGGTATTTAAAAAAGAAATTACCGATTGTTACCATTTTATTTTTTTACAGCGATCAGACCGGCAAAATTATACCATTTGAAAAACACTTCTACATGCCCGAAACCTGCTTCACGCAGCATTAAATTATTTTCGCTTAATTTATAAGGTATCAAAATATTTTCCAATGCTTCGCGCTTCTGAGAAATTTCCATTTCACTGTATTGATGGCGGCGCTTCATGTCATAATAATATTTTATAAAATCACGATTGAAATTATTTTCTTCAGCTAAAATTTTTTCAATCAATATTACAACACCATCTTTTTGCAAACCATCAAAAACTGTTTTCACCAACCTTTCACGGTATAATGGCCGTACAAACTGCAGTGTTAAACACAACACTACAACAGATGCATTATTAATTTCAACTCCACTGTTCAAATCTGCATTCACTAACTGGTACTTCCGGGTAAAGCCAGCTTCCTTTAATTTAGTATCACATTTTTCAAGCATTTCGGGGGAATCATCAACACCAATAAATTCAATGGTTTCAGGCACTAATGTATTCATACCAATCATAGTTGTTCCGGTTGAACAGCCAAGGTCATATAAATACGTGCCTTTCTTCGCATGATCGGCAGCAAGCTCTGCAATCATGCGCTGCATCTCACCATAATAAGGCACAGAACGGTTTACCATATCATCAAAAACATTTACAACCGTGCTTCCAAATTTAAAATCAGCTGCATTTTTTATTTCTTCATTAAAAACTTTATCTGTATTCATAGCAAGATTATAATCCCTAAATATAGCAGCAAATTAAAATAGAAAAATCAGACATTCTGTTTTTATTGTCACTGGACTTTAATGCAATCAAGCAGCTTACAATTTATAATAATTATCTTGTAAAAAATGCCTGCCGCGGTTTGTAATGAAGTATAAAAAGTATATTTTTTTAGCAGGGCTGATAATAACATGGTTTAACGGAATTGCTAAAAACCCTTATGTACTTAACGGTAAAGCCACACAAAACAATTGTCATTGTTATACATTAACCACGGCAAATACTTTTGAATCAGGCTCAATATGGAGTAAAAATAGAATTGATCTAAGCAAGCCTTTTGATTTTTATTTTAATGTTTTTTAGGATGCCTGGATGAAGATGGCGCTGATGGAATTGCATTTGTTTTACAGCCAATAAGTACCAGCCTTGGTGTTGCAAAGCAAAGAAGGTTGTGTATCTAATACAGTTGAAAAATTGATTGATGTAAAACAATCACCTGCAATTGATTTTAGTTTATCTGCAAACGAAGCATGTAAAAACTCGCCTGTTACTTTTAAAGCAGAAAACTTTAATGATACAACCGGTATAAAACAATGGTATTTTAATTTTGATGATAATAATTTTTCAGGTGATTCTGTAGTGATGCAATGCTTACTCAAATGGAGGTAATTATATGTACAATTAGTTACGCAGGCTGGTAACGGATGTGTAACTGATACTATAAACAAACCTTTAAAAATATATTCAACCAATGCTTACGCCGAAAGAAATACGACCATATTATATAACTATCCATATCAATTACAGGCAAGTGGAGGTGATATTTATATATGGTCGCCATCAGCAGGTTTAAATAATCTATTTATAGCAAACCCTGTTGCCACGCTTACAAATGATGCAACGTATATAATAACTGCTTCAACTACGTTAGGTTGTGCAAGCAAAGACATCTTGCATCTTAAAGTTGAAAAAAGCCCAGATATTTATGCTCCTACTGCTTTTACACCCAACGGTGATGGCATCAATGATTTTTTTAAATTAATAACGGTAGGTATAACGCATTTGAAATTTACAACCGCTGGGGGCGTATTAATACAATTCTCAGAAGGCAGGTGAAGGATGGAATGGCTACTACAAAGGTTTTATTCAGCCACAGGGAACTTATGTTTGTTTGCAACAGGTACAACAATTAATGGAATAGTGATAAAAAGAAAAGGAAATTTTGTATTGATAAAATAAGATGCATTAATACTGATTGGTGCTCAATAATACCAATGTACATGCCTCCATTGGTTGTATATTATTTTTCACGGCAAGCTGTTCAAGTTCATCATTCTCAGCTCCGGGGTTAAAAATAATTCGTTTAGGATGCAACGAAAAAATGTAATCATAATATTGCTTTTGATTAGCTGCGTTAAGATATAAAGTTACAGTGTCCACATTATCCTCAGCAGGCAAATCAGTTATCAATTCAATGTTATTAACCTTGCCTGTTTTTTTACCGATTGCTATTACATCATGCCCATGTGCAACCAGCCTGTTTATGGCAAGATAACTATAGCGTGAAGGATTGGATGAAGCTCCTAATACAACAGTTTTTTTATTCATCACATTAACATTATGTACTTCAACATGCAAATAACACACCGTGCTTTATAAGTTATGTTTAATTTATTTGAAGCTTGAAGAAATGAGCGTAAAAAAGAAAAAATTAATTTTATTGATGTAATTGGTAAAAACATTTTTACCTTACAATTCATTTCAAAAAAAGAAACAAAATCATACATCCATGGCAAAAGCAAATAAAAAAGCAGCTCCTAAAAAAGTTGTTGCTTTAAAAAATCTAAAAAAAGCAAATGCAGCTAAAAAAGCTGCTCCTAAAAAAGTAGTCAAAAAAGCAGCGCCTAAAAAAGCTGTTGCCCTGAAAAATTTAAAGAAGGCCCAAGCTGCCAAAAAAGCAGCGCCCAAGAAAATTGCCAAAAAAGCTGCAAAGAAAGCAGTTGTTTTAAAAAATTTAAAAAAGGCGCAAGCTGCTAAGAAGACTGCATCGAAAAAAACGGCACCGAAAAAAACAGCACCGAAAAAGACAGTTGCAAAAAAAGCAGCACCGAAAAAAGCTGCAAAAAAATCAACTACTTTAAAGGCTGAACCGGCAGAAATGCCAATGCCTGAAACAAATGATAAGCCCGCTCCAACACCAGATGACTTACCAATGGATGATAATGCTGATAAAAATACTGCAACAGAATAATAAAAAAGTGCCCTTAATAAGGGCACTTTTTTAGTAGCATTTTTAAAAGTATTTATAACAGCACTGCTTAAAATTTAATCCTTTTTAAATAATTTCCATAGCCACTTTTTGAATATAATTCAGCCAGCTTCATTAGTTGATCATAATTTATAAACCCCATTCTAAATGCAACCTCTTCTATACAACCTATTTTTTGTGATTGACGTTTTTCAATAACCCGTACAAATTCACTCGCATCGCTTAATGAATCGAATGTTCCTGTATCAAGCCATGCAACGCCACGATTCATAACACCAACTTTTAACTTGCCGCTTTCAAGATATACTTTGTTTACATCCGTTATTTCATACTCACCGCGTGGCGAAGGCGCAATATTTTTTGCAATGTCTATAACATCATTATCATAAAAATATAAGCCTGGCACTGCGTAATCTGATTTGGGTGATGAAGGTTTTTCTTCAATTGACAACGCTTTAAAGTTTTCATCAAACTCAACCACACCATAGCGTTCAGGGTCGCTTACCTCATAGGCAAAAATTGCAGCTCCATCAACGTTATTAAAAGATTG
>CAHJWK010000028.1 GCA_903642275.1 Chitinophagaceae bacterium | reverse complement strand
CGCACTGTATCTGCTGCAATTTTACTTATGAATGAAAACAGAATTAGTAATGCCGTTATGCGTAAGATTATTGAAAAACCACCAGGTGTATCTTTTACAGACTGTTCCTTTTCTTTAATGGAAAATAGAATTCTGCCATTTGAACTTTTTACCGGAATACCATTGCCATCAGTTGTTAGCTCATAATTATTTCCAATTTCTTCATGCACTGCAAAACCTTGTTTAAGGTATTCGTTTTGCATAAAATATTCCCAATGAATTGGAATAAGTGAGCAAAAAATGTAAGTTGATTTATTACTGGCAATTGTTTTTTTTATCAGTTCAAAAATGCCGTCCTGATAATTTACAATAGTATTGCCATCCTGTTTATAAAGATCATCTTCTTGGACAGACATTTTATTGGTATTCCAAAAAATTTCTTCAGCATTGCCAAACTTATTTATACGATATGCAAAAATTCCCTGTGCATCGGTAACAAGTTCTTTTTTTACTGCGCGCAGAGAATCGCTAACTATAGCTGACACCTGCCCGGAATCAATTATAATATTCCTGAATGATCTTTCTTCGCCTTGTATATACTCACTTAAAATGCTGGCAACCTTTGAAGCAGATGACCTATAAGAAATATAGTTTGTAAAAATGAATGAAAGCGTATATAGCCAGGCTGCAGCTAAAAAAAGCCAGGCATTTTTAATAACCGCATTTTTAACGATAGTGATCAATTAACAGCATTTTGTTTTTTCACAATATTCCAGAGCGCATCCATTTCTTCAAGGCTCATGTTACGCAGCTTATTGCCTTGTTCAGCAGCGAGTTTTTCTATTGCAGTAAAGCGATTGATAAATTTTTTATTTGTTTTTTCCAAAGCACTTTCCGCATCAATATTTAAAAATCGCCCGTAATTAATAAGGCTGAAAAGCAGGTCGCCAAATTCCTGCTCCGTATTTTCTTTATTGCCCACACTAACCTCGTGATGCAGTTCTTTTATTTCTTCTTCCACCTTCAGCCAAACATCTTCTTTATTGCTCCATTCAAAGCCGACCTGCTTAACTTTCTCCTGTAAACGTGTTGCTTTCACAATAGCAGGCAGCGCTACCGGAACTCCGCTAATTACAGATTGTTTTCCTTCGTCTAATTTAATTTTTTCCCAATTCTTTTTCACGTCTTCTTCATCGTTTACGACCACATCACTATAAATATGCGGATGTCTTTTGATAAGCTTATTACAAATGGCTTCAATAACATCATTCAAATTAAACTTATTTTTTTCGGCTGCAATTTTCGAATAGAAAATAATGTGTAATAAAATATCACCAGACTCTTCCTTTATATCGTTCCAGCTTTCATTTGTAATGGCTTCAGCAAGTTCATACGTTTCTTCTATAGTCATTGTACGCAACGTTTGAATGGTTTGCTTTTTATCCCATGGACATTTTTCCCGCAGCTCATCCATAATTTTCACAAGCCTGGTAAAACTTTCAGTGTAATTCATATTAGCTTAATTAAAATCAGGTAAATAAAAAGAATTATAAACTATGCAAAGAAAATTTTTGTTAAGTTTTGTTTATAAAATGGTACATTATTTATAACCATTTTTTTTACAATTTAACGCGTTCTTTGCCGTTCTAAATTTTGCATTTCAACGGCAAGTTTATTGTTTATGCTGAATATGAAACAAATTTTAATGAAGAAAATTCTTATAATTACTCCCCTTTTTTTTGTTCTGATTTCTAATGCCCAATATTATTATAATGATATAATTTCTCTAACCGCATCCAACAGCTTATATCTTACTTATCAAAAAAATAATATTCAGCAAATAACGGCGCAAAGTTTAGAGGCTGATAATACGCCTACTCCGGGATTTTCTTACGAAAGACAAATTAAAAATAACGACGCATCAGTAATTACGCAAACAGCGCTTGAATCCAGTGGTATCTCCACAACTTATGAAACTTATCAAAACAATGTATTAATACATTTTGCGGACAGCAGCATTAATTCATTTTCAAATGTTGATTATACCTATAATAGTCAGGGGAATATTTTGAACTTAAAAACTCAAACTATAGATACTTCAATGGATATGCAAACAACTGAATTACACCAATGGTTTTATAACGGCAATGTACCAGATTCTATGTTGCGCATAAAAGATAACGCCGATACAACAGTTGTGCATTTTATAAAAGATGAAAAACAAAATATTGCAGAAGAAATCTGGATGAAAAAAAGCAGGATTATCGAACATTACTATTATTATTACGATAATCAAAACAGGATAACAGATATTGTTCGTTTTGATCAGCGGGCGAAGCAAATGCTGCCTGATTTTATATTTGAATATAATACTGATAACAATATTTCGCAAATGACAGAAATACCGCAAGGCTCTTCAAACTATGTTATATGGGCTTATATATATGACGAAAAAGGATTAAAAACAAAAGACATTCTCTATGACAAACACCAGCAGTTACTCGGGACAGTAACATATTCTTTTCAATAAATTAAATCAGTTTTTCAAAATGTTTTAATTAAACGTTTGTTTAATTAAAACAGTTGTTTAATTTTGCATCTTTATTTGAAAGGATGCATGAAAGATAAGCGAACACATATTATTGAAACAGCTATGAATTTGTTTGCCGGCAAAGGTTATGAAGGCACTTCCATTCGGGACATTGCAGAAAGCGCTTCAGTTAACCTGGCAATGGTTAATTATTATTTTGGCTCTAAAGAAAAACTGTTCGAAAGCATTGTAAAATATAAATCTTCGCTTACCCGTGTATTGCTTGATGAGATTTTGCATAATACAAAGTTTACTTATATAGAAAAAATAGATGCAGTAATTGATTCTTATGTAGAGCGGCTTTTTACGCATCGCTCTTTTCACCGGTTGATTTATCATGAACTGATTTTAAACCAACGTGATGAGCTGCAGACTTCAATTGTAGATAACCTGATTCCTAATTCAATCATCATTAAAAATATTATTGAAGCAGGCATAAAAAAAAATGAATTTAAAAAAGTTGATATTGAGCTGACAATAGCAACGCTTATCGGCACTATCAACCAAATGCTATTGTCCAAAAAATTTTGTAACAGGCTTTTAAATAAAGAACTCAGTTACGTGCCTTATGACGATGTAAAGTTTAGGAAGCGCGTAAAAAATCATTTAAAACAATTAATGCATTCTTATTTAATAAACTAAATTATGGCTGAAGAAAATAAAGAACCAAAGAAGAAAAAATCACCAATTCGTTTTGTAATAATTGGAGTACTGGTAATTGTGGGAGTAATTATTGGCTGGAAAAAAATCTCCTTTGCTATGTCACACGAAACAACTGATGATGCACAGGTAGAAACACAGATATCGCCTGTACTGCCGCGTGTAGGTGGTTACGTAAAATTTATTGATGTTAAAGATTATGATTCAGTAAAAGGCGGACAGTTGCTGGTTGAGCTTGATGATGCTGAACTGCAAACGCAATTGTTGCAAATGCAGGCTGATTATGATGCTTCGCAGGCTGATATTATAAGTGCACAGGCATCATTAAAAAATTCCAGGATATCACTTGGCTCTAACAATGGGGATATACATCTTTCATCAATTAAAGTGCAACAGGCGCAGGATGATTATCAGCGCAATCAAAATTTATATAAAGACCAGGCAATAACTAAAAAGCAGCTTGATGACAGCCGTTATAATTTAGAACAGGCAACACAACAGACAACCAATAACGAAAGCGATTTGTCAACAGCACAAAGCCGCATTGCAATTTTACAGGCAAACGTAAAAAAATCAGAAGCCGCGTTAAGCATGAAGGATGCAGCTATAAAACAACAACAGTTAAAAATATCTTACACAAAAATTTATGCTCCTGAATCGGGTAAGGTTGGTAAATTAAACATTGCCGCAGGCCAATATGTGCAGGCAGGAGCACCACTTTTTTCTATTGTGAATGATTCATCATATTGGGTAGTTGCCAATTTTAAAGAAACGCAGATAAAAAGATTTTATAATGGCATGCCGGTTGAAATTTCCTTAGATGCTTATCCTGATTCATCACTTAAAGGAAGTATTGGCAGTTTAAGTGAAGCAACCGGTGCAAAATTTTCTATCCTGCCTCCTGATAATTCAAGTGGAAACTTTGTAAAGGTTACACAACGTATCCCTGTAAAAATCAATATAGATAATACGCCACGCTACAGCAGTATTTTACGTGCAGGCCTGAGCGCTTACATAAGTATCAAAACAAAAAATTAAACAAGTAAGAACGGCCTGTAATTTATTTTAATGAACAAAATCACGCAATATATAATTGTTATTACAACAGTATCAGCCGCAGTTATGGAACTGATTGATACTTCAATTGTAAATGTGGCTTTGAATGATATGGCAGGCAGTCTTTGTGTAAGTATTGAAGATATAAGCTGGGTTATTACATCGTATGCAATTGCTAATGTTATCATCATTCCGCTTACAAGTTTTCTCGCAGAATATTTCGGCAGAAAAAATTATTACCTCGCTTCAATGATAATTTTTACTATCGCATCTTACATGTGCGGTAATTCAACTTCTCTGGTTGAATTAATTGCATGGCGATTTATTCAGGGTGTTGGCGGCGGAGCATTATTATCTACTTCGCAGGCGATTTTATTTGATGCATTTGAACCTAAAGACAGGCCAATCGCATCCGGTTTATTTGGAATGGGCTTAGTGCTTGGCCCAACATTAGGACCAACATTAGGCGGTTACATTATTGAACATTACAGTTGGCCTTCTATTTTCATGATTAATATTCCGGTTGGTATTATAGCAGCTATTTTTGCTTACACTTTTGTTAGTAAAAAAGAAGGAGAAGGGAACGGTAAAAAAGATATCTATATTGATTATCCGGGCATTGGTATGTTAATGGCTGGTATTGGTTGTTTACAATATGTATTGGAGCGTGGCGAAGCAGAAGACTGGTTCAGCAGTAATTCAATTCGTATTTGTACGGTAATAGCTGTAGTTGGTTTAGTAAGTTTTATTGTACGGGAGATACGCATACCAAAGCCCGCAGTTAATTTAAGAGTGTTAGGTAACCGCAATCTTGCCTTTACAACCATCTTTACATTTGTTGCCGGTTTTGGTTTGTTCACTTCAGTGTTTGTATATCCGGTGCTTGCGCAGCGAGTCTTAGGCTTTACAGCTTATATAACTGGTTTATCATTACTGGCGCCTACATTAATTGCTGTAGCAATGATGCCGGTGATTGGTAAAACTATGAGTAAAGGTGTTTCCGCTGTACCTTTTGTAGCAGTAGGGTTTATTTTGTTTGCTTTGTATTGTGTGCTTACATCAAGAGTTAGTTTAGATGTGGGATTATGGGGTTTCTTCATCCCGTTGGCTTTACGTGCATTTGGTATATCAATGGTGCAGTTACCATTAATTAACCAGGCGGTCGTCGGTTTAAAACCGCAGGAATATTCTTCAGGTATTGCATTAAATAATATGATACGCCAGTTGGGCGGCGCATTTGGCATCGCGATAGCAAATAATTATATCGCACATCGTTATGCTATGCATCGCACTAATCTTGTAAGCAATCTTACGCAAGGTTCTCTTGCAGTTACACAGAGATTAACTACTATAGCCCAAGGCTTATCTGCAAGAGGTGGCATTGATAGTATAACAGCTGCGCATTCTGCATTAGGCATTCTTAGTAACCAGGTTGACAGGCAATCTTATTATCTTTCTTATTTAGATACATTCAGGTTGATTGCAATATTTTTTATTGCGGTAATTCCATTAGTAACATTTTTAAGAACAAAGAAAAAAACTGCAGCAGCACCTTCAGCGGAAGCAAAAAAAGCTATGATGGAAGCGCATTAATTTTTGCTGACTGAATGATTAAAAAGTTTACAATGAAAAAATCTTCTATAACATTATTATTTGCTATTGTTTCTGTAATGGCAACAGCACAGGTAACCACAAATAATGAACTAAAGAATTTGGTTGATGGCTCATTTAATTATTATCCGCGTGTAAAAGAAGCAACTAACCAGGTCGAAATTGCACAGGAAAGCCTGGACCTTGCTAAAACCAATCAACCAATAATTGATGGTACGTTAAGTTATGAATACGTAAAGCCAAAAATTCAGTTACCGTTACAGGTGAATGGGCACACAGAAAATTTCCAGTTTGCGCCTGTGAATAATTATGATGCTCATGTAGGTGCAACTTTTGTAGTGCTTGATTTTGGAAGACTAAAAGCAAATATTGATAAATCAAAATCTGATTTGAAATATTCAATTGATAATGTACTGAATGTACAAACACAACTGGCAAGCCAGGTATCAACTGTTTATTATAATATTGTTTATTTAAGAAAATCAATTAACGTTGAAGACAGTGTGTTGAATTATCTTGGTGTAAACAGGAATATTGCTCAAAAAAAATTAGATAATGGCGATGCCATAAAACTTGATGTATTAAACCTGCAGTCACAGATTGATATTGAAACAAACCGACGCTCAGACCTTGCAAACAGTTTGCAAAAACAATTAGCTTTATTGCAATACACAGCAGGAGACACAACGGTTGCAGATAATTCTTTTGATTTTGAAGTAGCAATTAAACCGGTTACAGATGCGCTGATTGATGCTAAAACAAGTATTCCTGATTTTACTTTGGCAGAAGACCGTGTACAGCAGGCACAAACGGGTTTGGCTATAACAAAACTAACTGACAAGCCTTATGTTTCATTAAATGCAAGCACAGGTGTTAAAGATGGTTATGTACCTGCTGTGAATGATCCGAAGTTTAATTATTCCGGCGGAGCCACTTTAAAAATTCCTATTTATAATCCAAGAACAAAAAAGCAAATTATTATTGCTGAATCGCAGGTTAAGCAAAACCAGTTGATGCAGGAAACATTAAGTAATGAGTATTCAAAGAATATTCAGCAGGCACTTGATGATATTCAAACCAATGCTTACAAAATAAATAATATGCAATCGCAGATTGATAATGCAACTTCTCAACAGCAAATTGCTTCAAGCCGTTATTTAAATGGTATTGGGTTAAATACCGATATTACAGATGCCGCTGTAAATCTTCAGCGTGTTTTATTAACCAAATTGCAATATCAGTATCAGTTGTGCCTGGCTAAAGTTGAATATGCACGGCTTACCGGCTATAAATATTGGTAGATAAATACAACAAATTATTGTAAGCAAATTCATGGCAAGATGATGTTGTTTTAGTTGAAGTCAAGGTTTTGGTTTTTGTATTTAAGGTTGATTTGACCTAGGATTTCTTGAAAAGCAAAATAAATAGTAACCAGCGCACTAAATACTAATAAATATTGCTTTGTTCATGACTTTTTTTTAATTAGATGTCGATAGGTGTGCCAGCTAATCTGTATAAAAAAGCGGCTTTAACCAGGCTTCAAAAAATCGCTGAATATTACTGCTGCTATGATTTAACACCATCCGGCCTTGGCATCAAAGCTTTACGGCTAAGTTTAAATTTACCTGTTCTTGGGTCTAAACCAATCAGTTTAACTTTTACCATATCACCTTCATTCAAAACACCTTCCATAGTTTCCAGGCGCTTCCAGCTTACTTCACTTATGTGCAATAAACCTTCTTTCTTTGGTAAGAACTCAACAAAGGCACCGTACGGTTGAATAGTTTTTACTTTAGCTTCATACACTTCGCCTACCTGCGGAACAGCTACAATACCTTTAACCCATCTTAAGGCTTTTTCAACGCCTTCTTTATTGGTTGAAAAAAAGCTTACTTCACCAAAATTGCCAACTTCTTCTATATTAATTGTGGTACCGGTTTCTTTCTGAATTTCCTGTATCACTTTTCCGCCAGGCCCGATAACTGCACCAATAAATTCTTTATCAATAATCAGTTTTTCCATTCTCGGTGCATGAGATTTTACTTCAGGCCTTGCTGCTTCCAGGGCTGTGTACATAGCATCAAGAATATGCAACCTGCCTTTTCGTGCCTGCTCTAATGCTTCACGCATAACATCCATGCTTAACCCATCAACCTTAATATCCATCTGAACACCGCAAATACCATCACGTGTTCCGGTAACTTTAAAATCCATATCACCAAGATGGTCTTCATCACCTAAAATATCAGTAAGTATCGCATACTTATTATCGTCTCTTGTAATCAGTCCCATCGCAACCCCGCTTACATGTTTTGGGATAGGAACACCGGCATCCATCAACGCAAGCGAACCTGCACAAACAGTAGCCATGGAGGATGAACCATTACTTTCCAAAATATCACTTACCACACGTACTGTATATGGATATTCGCTGCCAGGCATCATTTGTTTTAAACTGCGCATTGCAAGATTACCATGGCCAACTTCTCTCCTGCCCGGGCCACGCATCATCTTAACTTCACCGGTTGAAAAAGGTGGGAAATTATAATGTAAAATGAAGTGACTGTATTCGCTTTTAGCTGCGCTTTCAACCAATAATTGATCTAAAGGTGTACCTAAAGTAACTGTTGTTAATGATTGAGTTTCACCACGTGTAAACAAAGCCGAACCATGCGGAGAAGGCAGAATATCTACTTCCATATTCAATGGCCGTACTTCATCAAGCTTGCGGCCGTCCAAACGCTTCCTGTCATCTAACATCATATTACGAACAACTTCCCATTGCAGGTCTTCATAATATTTTTTTGCCAGTTTGATGTGTGTATCCGTTGTACCTTCTGGCAGACTCAGCAATAATTCGTCTTTTATTAATTTAAAGGCTTGACTTCTTTCAGATTTTGCTGTACCGCCGGACGCAACCTGGTATAAACGTTCCGCAGCAAACTGCTTAACTTTTTCTTTTAATTCATCATTATGTTCAGGCTTGCCATATTCACGCTTTTCATCAACACCTGCTTTTTCACGCAGCTCCTGTTGTGCTTTAATATGTACACGAATGGCATCATGTGCCAGCTGTAACGCATTTACCAAATCTTCTTCGCTGCATTCTTGGCTTTCGCCTTCCACCATCATCAGGTTTTTTTCAGTAGCGGCAATCATAAAATCCATGTCAGCTTTTACAAGCTGCGTACGTGTTGGATTAATAATCATTTCACCATCCACTCTTCCAACTCTCACTTCAGAAAGAATTTCTTTAATCGGCACATCTGATACAGCAAACGCTGAGCTGGCTGCAAGGCAAGCTAATGCATCGGGCATTACTTCAGGGTCAGAAGAAATAAGTGTTATAAGCACTTGTACATCACATAAATAATCTTCAGGAAATAGAGGCCGCAATGCGCGGTCTATTAAACGGCTGGTAAGTATTTCATAGTCGTTCAGCCTGCCTTCCCGCTTAAAAAATGAACCGGGGATTCTTCCGGCTGAAGAAAACTTTTCATTATAATCTACACTTAAAGGGAAAAAACTTTGCCCTTCTTTTGGCTCTTTTGAAGCTACTACTGTTGCAAGAATAATACAGTTGCCCTGTCTTACAGTAACGGCACCATCAGCCTGGCGTGCAAGCCTTCCGGTTTCAATAAAAACTTCCTGCCCGTCAGGCAGTTTAAAACTTACTTGTATCGGTTGTGATAACATGTCAAAATCAAATTAAAAATTAAAAAATCAAAAAGAGGAATGCACAGATGCAATAAAACTCAGCGAAAGAAGTATCTCTAAAGCAATAAGCTATCAATCAAAAAACAATCCCAACTTTTATAAATTAGTTGGGATAGCTTTTTATTCAATATTTATTTTCTGATACCAAGTTTTTCAATCAATGTACGATAGCCCTGAAGGTTGTGCTTTTGCATATACATAAGCAAACGCCTGCGCTTGCCTACCATGTGCATTAAGCCGCTGTGTGTATCAAAATCTTTTTTGTTACTCTGTAAATGTTTTGAAATACTTGTAATACGTTCTGTAAGTAAAGCAATCTGGGCTTCAATTGAGCCTGTGTTAGAAGTATTGCCGCCAAAATCAGTGAAAATGTTGGTTTTCTTTTCAGTAGTTAAATAAGACATCTAAATAATTTTAAAAGCGTCCGTTATTCATCTTTTTATCGGCTGCTAAATTATAATAAAAATTTTAATTTTGAGATGTTTGTTTGAAAGAGGAAATACCCTTGATTAATTAAGCTGGTCAGGAAGCAGGTTTCTTAAACTATCAGGAATTTTAACAGAAGCAAACTGAAGTGATTGAATTACCGGCCAAACAAAAACTGCGTTCAAAATTTTTGAATTGCGGTTATAAGTTTCGTCAGGATAATAATTGTAAAAACAACTGCCATCTTTTATAATATTAATCACTTTTCCTACTTCTGCGGATGGTAATGCCGGGCAACCAAAACTACGACCCATCATAACGCCGTTCAACACACGTTGTTTACATACATAATCACTGCCATGCATAACAATTGACCGACTTCTCACATTATCATTAAAGCCATTTTCCACCCCATCTAATTTCATACTGTAACCATGTTCACCGATATAAGTTTCAGCAGTAACCATAAAGCCCAAACAGCTTTCGTTCGAGTTATTATCGTTTGAAAAATTAGTAGCAAATTCATCACCCGAATTATGACCATGGGCAACATATGTATTAAACAGGATTTTTTGTCTGTTTAAATCAAGTACATATAATCTTTTCTTATTGCTTGGTTGGGAAAAATCACAAATAGTTACTATTCCGGACTTTTGAATATTATGTTGTGCTAAAAGATATTCATAACCTTTACAGGCGTTATAAAAGGCCTCGCGGTTTAAGCCTGCAACAGATAAATACATATCAGTATATAAAGAATCTATCCAATAATCTATTTCAATGTTTTCTGCACCGGAAAGCAGTAAAGCTGCATTTAACGGGTAAGCTTTAATAGATTGAACATTTTTTGTGGCAACCATTGATGTTAAAAGACAGATACACACACAACCGATTAAAATTAGTTTCTTCATTCGTGCTATATGTTGATTTAGTTGGATAATGAATTTCTTTAAACCAAATAAATTCATTGTTAATGTGTTACAAAGATAACTTTTCAAGCGGTAAAAATTGTTAGAAAGAATCTAAAATAAAAACTCCCCGCAAGTGCAGGGAGCCTTAAAAGAAACAAATGAAAACTTATAACTTGTTGATTGTTACGTCATCAACTGTATGCGTATTTGTACTTACAACATAAGTTTCATTAAGATTTTTGCTTACTGAAGTAATAGTGAAATAATAACGTTCACCATTATCATCGCTTTTTAAAACTTTAAAAATTTTTTCAAAGTTTGCATCTTTAAAAGTTCCACTATAGAGTACATTTTTATCCTCATTTTTAATAGTTAAAGTAAAAGCTTCTGCATTTGCATTGCTGATATTAACCTTAAACATTAATGCATCTGCTGTGCTGCCGGTAAACTGAACATTTGATTCAGCGCCGGTAATGATTTCAATATTTGAATGCATAATACCAGCATGGCCTTGTACGGAAGCAAATAAGATTGAAGCTGATAAAAAAGCAGCGCTTAAAAATTTGGTTCCTACGAATTTCAAGATTGACTGTTTCATAATTTTTGTTTTAATTTTTAATTTCCACACAAAAAACAATCGGGCTCAAAGACACATTAGAGATTTAAATTTTAACCTAATGTGTATTATTTACACATTTATACTTTTAATGAAATAAGGTAACCCGAAATATTATTTTAATAAACAAACGATTATTATTATATCAGGTTTTGGTTTAAAGATTTAGTTTATTCCATAATAAATCTTTTAAATCATTAAGGCCTTGATTTATAAATGAAGAAATGAAAACGTGGGGAATATTTTCAGGAAGTTCTTTCGCAATTGTTTCCTGCATCTCATTATCTAACATATCTGCTTTACTGATGGCAATTATAAAATCCTTTTGCAGTAATTCAGGGTTATATTCCCGTAACTCATTCAAAAGAATCTCAAATTCCTGCTTATAATTATTACTATCTGAGGGAATTAAAAACAACAAAACAGCATTACGTTCTATATGCCTTAAAAAACGATGGCCTAAACCTTTGCCTTCAGCTGCACCTTCAATTATTCCAGGTAAATCAGCTATACAAAAAGACCTTCCATCACGGTAATCAACAATTCCGAGCTGTGGTGTTAGCGTTGTAAAAGCATAATCTGCAATCTTGGGTTTTGCAGCGGTTAGCACAGATAATAAAGTTGACTTTCCTGCATTTGGAAAGCCGACCAAACCCACATCTGCAAGTACTTTTAATTCAAGTGTTTTCCATCCTTCGGTTCCCTGTTCGCCAGGCTGTGCATATTCAGGTGCCTGGTTAGTGGCCGTTGCAAAGTTTGCGTTGCCAAGGCCACCTCTGCCACCCCGCAACCAAATAAATTCCTGGCCATTTTCTAATATTTCAGCTTCTTTTATGTTTGCTTCTTCATTACGGGCAATTGTACCTAACGGCACTTCAATTATAATATCTTTTCCATCAGCGCCGCTGCTGTTGTTCTTACTGCCAACTTCTCCATTTTCAGCAATTACATTTTTATAATAACGTAAGTGCAGCAACGTCCACAGCTGTTTATTTCCTCGCAAAATAATGTGCCCTCCTCTCCCGCCGTTCCCACCATCCGGCCCTGCTTGCGGGTTAAACTTGGTGCGCATAAAATGTTTACTGCCGGCACCACCTTTACCACTGTGACAAAAAATCCTTATATAATCAATGAAGTTCTTTTCCATTCTGGCTTAACGCCAAATATATAAGCAATCAGTTTAAAGCATCAATCTTCTTTTGCTGCAACTGTTTATCTGTTAAAAAATAATTTATTATCTCCTTTCATCAAACAAAAAGCAGATAAAGCTGCTATCCTATAAATTTGCGCAAAATCTAAAATTATGAACCGGTTATTGCTGTGTGTTATTATATCAGTTTGCTGCGCAATTGCAGTAAATGCGCAAAAAGAAAAATCATTCAAATTTATTGATCCTGCCAATATGGATCCGTCTGTTAAACCAGGTGATAATTTTTATTTGTATGCGAATGGAGACTGGCTAAAAAGCAACCCGGTGCCTGCATCTAAAACACGCTGGGGCAGCTTTGATGCATTGCGCCAAACAAGCCTTGATCACATGAAGTTATTGTTGGATGATGCCGCTGCTAATACTTCAAAAAATTCTTTAAACCAGCGTGTTGGTGATTTATATGCAGCAGCAATGGATAGTGCAGCGTTGGAGCAGTTAGGTTATACACCAATAAAACCAGCGTTAGACAGCATTAATGCCATAACAACTTACAATGAAATTTTGCAACAGGTTGAAATCTTGCGCACAAGAGGTATTCGTGGTGTATTATTTGGATTTTCTGTTGAGCAGGATGATAAAAATGTAAACGCTTATATACCTGCTTTACACCAGGGCGGTACTTCTTTACCCGATAGAGATTATTATTTAAAAGATGATTCCCGCAGCCGCAATGTGCGCACACAATATGTGAGTTACATAACAGATATGTTTAAGCTGGTGGGTGACGACAGTATAACAGCGGGCAACAAAGCACAGGAAATTTTAGGGCTTGAAACAGCGCTCGCAAAAGCACAATTAAGCCGTGTTGAATTAAGAGATCCCATAAAAACCTATAATAAATTTTCCGTTGAAGATTTTAATAAACTCACACCAACACTTGACTGGAAAGCAATGCTTGCTGCCATGAAAGTTACAACGGCTGATAGTATTTTATGTAATAATCCGTCTTTCTTTAAAACAGCAAATTCGTTGTTAAGCGCAGTGCCTGTTAATGCATGGAAAGCTTACCTGCAATGGGCAATTATAAAAAATACTGCGTCGTATTTAAGCAGTCCTTTTATAAACAGGGAGTTTGGGTTTAACCAGGTGTTATCAGGCCAAAAACAAATTACACCACGTTGGCAGCGCATGAGCAGTTTGGTTGATGGAGGACTCGGTGAGTTGCTCGGTCAGTTATATGTTGAAAAATATTTTAACGATGCTGCCAAGCAACGCATGCTGGCGCTGGTTAAAAATGTACAGCAAACTTTTGCTGACAGGATAAAGCGTTTGGATTGGATGAGCGACTCAACCAAACAACAGGCGCTTATAAAATTAAATGCCATTGTAAATAAAATTGGTTTTCCTGATAAATGGGAAACTTATACCGGCGTTGTTATTAGCCGTAATAATCTGATCGGCGATTTAAAGAGCATAAATGAATGGGAGTATAATGATATGGTAGAGCACATGGGCAAACCGGTAGACAAAACAAAATGGGGTATGACGCCGCCAACCATTAACGCTTATTATAATCCAACAAACAATGAAATAGTTTTTCCTGCAGGCATATTGCAATTTCCTTTTTTTGATGCCAACGCAGACGATGCTATAAATTATGGCGGTGCTGCTGCAGTAATTGGTCATGAACTTACGCATGGTTTTGACGATGAAGGCAGGCTATATGCAGCCGATGGAAATTTGAAAGACTGGTGGACAGCGGAGGATGCAAAAAAGTTTACAGCCCGCACTGACAAAGTAGTTGCACAATATGCAGCTTTTAGGGTAAATGATTCTATACATGTAAACGGCAATCTTACGTTAGGCGAAAATCTTGCAGACCTTGGCGGTTTGAATATTGCTTATGAAGCTTTCAAGAAAACAGACGAAGGCAAAAGCGATAAAAAAATTGATGGCTTTACCCCGGATCAACGGTTCTTTTTAAGCTGGGCACAGGTTTGGAGAAATAATGTTCTAGCTGATTATGCAGCGTTGGGAATATTAACTGATCCGCATTCACCGGGCATGTACCGTTGTAATGCACCCATATCAAATATTGATGCATGGTACAATGCATTTGATATTAAACCAGGTGATAAAATGTATAAGCCGGAAGACCAGCGGATAAAAGTTTGGTAAGTAAAAAAGCAGCTTAATTATTATAAATGAAAAAGATAAGTCCTTTTTTAGTAGTATTATTATTTGTGTATGTCATACCAATATCCGGATGTTCACAATCAGCCAAAGAATTTTCAATTGCAGGATTACAAAAAATAAATACCAAAGACTATACGAATGCTGTTGTTGATTTTGATAACGCTGTTAAATTAGATTCAACCAATGATACTTACTATTATTACCGGGGGCTTGTAAAAGCATTATTGAAAGATTATAAAGATGCGATACTTGATTATTCAAAATCGTTAAGTTTAAAACCCAATGAAAAAGTAAATTATATGCGAGGCATTGCAAAAATTGAGA
Source organism: Chitinophagaceae bacterium (assembly GCA_903642275.1). Taxonomy (GTDB): domain Bacteria; phylum Bacteroidota; class Bacteroidia; order Chitinophagales; family Chitinophagaceae; genus Parafilimonas. The sequence continues at coordinate 27,042 of CAHJWK010000028.1, read as the reverse complement.
CAAAGGACTATGCAAGTGCTTTAGATGATTTTAACGCATCATTCGATTTAAAGAAAGATGAACCAGGTTTTTATTACTTCCGCGGCAATTGCAAATTTCATCTTAAAAACATGCAAGGTTCTATTGAAGATTATGATAAAGCCATTGAATTAAATAAAGATTATGCAAAAGCATATGTTGTAAGAGCAGTAGCAAAAATAGATATCGGCCAGAACGCTTCGGCATGTGAAGATTTACAAAAGGCGAAACAACTTAATGATGATACTGCCGAAGAATTAATTAAAAAATATTGCCAATAAAAAACCTGCCAGGCTTTTGCATAACAGGTTTTTAAAATTCACGGTACATAAAAATTAATTCAAGTTATCCACCAACCATAAAACTTACAGGGCTGCTAAAACCGCTTTGGCCGGCAGAGTTAAATGCCATTACTACAACAGTTAAGGTAGTACCGGCAGGTATTGCATTATGCAGGTCTTCCCTGAAATGGCCGTTGGCAATAACAATTGCCGGCGCATTCAAAGAAAAATAATTGCTGCCAACGGCCGGCGCTGTTATACTTTTTGCATCAGTAAAAATAAGCCAGCAAAAACCGGTGGCACCCGCTACATTATTGGTTTCAAGATGCAATAACGCAGCATTACCTGAAATTTTTGCCGCATCAGGCACAGCCGGCGTGGTTTTAGGCAAACGGTCATTGCTGGTAGCTTCAAACCCTGCCAGTTGAATAATGGCTTTATTGCCATTGGCAACGCCGTTTACATAAGCCGCCTCCTTATGCAAAAGCGCATCCAATGCATTATCCGCATTCTCATATTCGGTTTTTGCCAGTGCCCCGTTAAGCCGTTTTGCATAAGCCAGTTCAAGTGTGTCGGCGGCATCATCCAGGTCTTTTGGCAATACGTCCGGCGTAGCAAAAGTGCCGGCATTGTTAGCAATAGCATCAGCAACGCCATGTGCAAAAGCTGCCATTTGAATAGGCCGCATATGCAGCCAGTTAATTAGAACCACAATTAATTTTGACATATTTTAGTTTTTAGTGATACTAATTTAATAAAGCATCCCAAAAAAGGCCTGTTTTCAGGCCAATATGGCTATAATTATGTTTGATATAGCTGTACCGGCAGCCGGTATAGCTGTACTGGGATTTGGTATAGCTATATTGAAGGTTGATATAGCTATACCGGGTTTGATACAGCTATATTGAAAGTTAGTATAGCTGTACTGAAGTACGATACAACAGTATTGAAGTACGATACAGCTGTATCGGGGTTTAATACAGTTGTATTGAAGTTTGATATAATTATATTGAAGTTTGGTACAGTTAGAATGAAAGTTGATTTTTGGTTTGAATAAATTAATTAGAAAACGAAGTTGCGCAAGTACAGATTACGGCTGTTGGATTTGCGCAATTGAGTTGCGTATATTTGAGAGTTGCAAGCCATTTTAAATGACACAGTACACAATGACAATCAGACAAGTAACCATAGACAACTTTAACGAATGAAGCAACGCATCAGTATTAAACAAGTTGAGCCAAAAGCATATGAGGTGTTGTATGTAATGGAAGAATACTTATCTACGACAGATTTAAGCGTGAAACTTCGGGAACTCATAAAAATACAGGTATCTCAAATAAACAAGTGTGCTTATTGTCTTGATAAGCACACAAAAGACGCAAGAAAAGCAGGTGAAACCGAACAAAGAATTTACGCCTTGTCAGCGTGGGAAGAAAGCCCGCTTTTTACAGACGAAGAACGAGCCGTATTCGCTTTGACAGATGAAGTAACAAAAATATCTGAACACGGAGTTAAGGACACAACCTTTCAAAATGTTCAAACATACTTTACAGATAATCAAGTTGCCCAAATTATAATGGCGATTAACCATATGAACTTTTTGAACAGAATTGCTATATCAACAAAAATGTCTCACCCTGTAACTTGACAAAAAACGGCTTGTAACAAAAGTATTTATGCAAGCCGGGATGACAGTACGCACTTCGGCAGCAGGTTCGCTATTCAGCTTTTGTTCCGGCTTGCGCAGGGCTGTTGTACTTTTTATCATAACTTCATCTTTTGTTTTTCAAATTGGCAGCAGTCCGGGCTGACACGGCGCTGAATGCCCTGCCTGCAATAAATACCGGAGCGTTGGGCGTAATTAGTTGACACAATTTGAAATTTTAAAAGACAAATGAAAATATTAATTATTGTTTTCTCTCTTTCAATTATCGGTTTTTCTAATTGTTATTCACAAACACTTAATACAAAAAAATTAGACAGCTTATTTAACACACTGCAAAATCGTGAATTAGCAAACGGAAGCGTAGCCATTTCAATAAACGGGAAAATTTTATATCAAAAAGCAATTGGTTTTGCCATGCTTGACAGTAATAACAGAAAAATTTTTCCTGATATAAATACAGAAAAATACAGGGTTGGCTCTACTTCAAAAATGTTTACAGCAACTATAGTTTTCCAATTGATTGATGAAAAGAAATTAAGTCTTGATACTAAGTTGGCTGCATACTTTCCGCAGTTACCCAATGCAAATAAAATTACCATAGAAGAAATGTTGTATCACAGAAGCGGGTTACATGATTATACACACGATACAAATTTTCCCGATTGGATGGATAAGCCAAAAACACATGAAGAAATGTTGAAAATAATTGCAAGCAAAGGCAATGACTTTGAGCCTGGAACTAAAGCAGATTATTGTAACACAAATTATTTATTGTTGAGCTATATCATTGAAAAAATTACAAGTATGTCCTATGCTGAAGCACTCACTCAGCGGATAACATCAAAGATTGGATTGCAGCATACTTATTTTGGAAAGCCGATAGATATTCGCAGAGATGAAGCAACTTCTTATAAATATGCCGACAGTAGCTGGAAGAAAGAAAAGGAAACCGATGTAAGCATTCATTGTGGTGCAGGTTCAGTTGTTTCTACGCCAAAAGATTTAACTGTGTTTATTCAAAATATATTCAATGGCAAACTTATCAGCAGCGCAAACATTGACAGCATGACAACAATGATTGACGATTATGGAATGGGAATATTTTCTTATGATTTTGATTCAACGAAAGGCTACGGACATAATGGAAGAATAGAAGAATTTTATTCTGCAACGAGATATTATCCTGAAAAGAAATTAGCGGTATCATACATTACCAACGGAATTTTATATCCCAGAATTGACATATTGAAAGGAATTTTAAAAATTTGTTTTAACGATGATTATGAAATTCCTTTTTCAAAGCCCGTTGCTATAGATTTTCAAAAATACATTGGCACCTATTCATCAAATGATTTACCATTTAAAGTGGTCTGTAAAAAGGAAAATGATGAATTAATTTTTGAAGCTGCGGGAAAAACTATGGAAGCAGAACCTGTAAGTACAAATTATTTTATGAATTTAAAAACAGGTTCATTCTTTGACTTCAATCCTAAAAAAGGCGAGTTACAAATAAAAGAAACAGACAACGCGTATTATTTACAAAAAGAAAAATAACTACGTCCAACATGAACTGTGTAAAAAACCTAGAAAATCAGTAACTATTTTTTAGATAGTTATTATTAAATAAGGTTTGATTATTTAAAACCGCAAATACCTGTTTTCCGTCCTTGCTGGTATTCTTCATCAGCAAGCAATGCAATAAAAAACCTGCTAAGCTTTTACTCAACAGGTTTCTAATCTTTCCCTCAAATTAATTAAGCAGTAACTTCTTCTACAGGCGCATTAAATTTTTTACGAATGATGTTTAATGCAGCACCGGCTTTAAACCACTCAATCTGTTGTTCATTATAAGTATGGTTAACTTCAATGGTACTAGATTCGCCGTTCTCATGATGCAGCATAATTGTAAGCGGAACACCGGGCGCAAATTTTTTCAAACCTAAAATATCAATCGTATCATCTTCCTGCACTTTATCATAATCTTCTCTGTGGGTAAAAGTTAATGCAAGCATGCCCTGCTTTTTAAGATTGGTTTCATGTATGCGGGCAAAGCTTTTTACAACAATAGCACGCACACCTAAAAATCTGGGTTCCATCGCTGCATGTTCGCGGGAACTGCCTTCACCATAATTTTCATCACCAACTACAATAGTTCCAATACCCGCTGCTTTATAAACTCGTTGCGTTGCAGGAACAGAACCATATTCACCGGTCAGTTCATTCTTTACGCTATCTGTCTGGTTATTAAAAAAGTTAATGGCGCCAATTAAAAGATTGTTTGAAATATTATCAAGATGTCCACGGTACTTTAACCAAGGGCCAGCCATAGAAATATGATCGGTAGTACATTTTCCTTTTGCCTTGATAAGCAGCTTTAAGCTTTTAAGGTCAGTGCCTTCCCATGCAGCGAACGGAGCAAGCAACTGCAATCTTGAAGAATTAGGATCAACTTCAACCTTTACACTGCTGCCATCTTCAGCTGGTGGCTGAAAGCCTGGATCATCAACAGCAAAACCTTTTAAAGGCAATTCATAACCATGTGGCTCGCTCAGCTTTACATCTTCACCTTTATCATTTTTTATGGAATCAGTTAAAGGATTAAATGCAATCGTTCCTGCAATTGCCATTGCTGTAACCACTTCAGGCGAAGCAACAAATGCATGAGTTGATGAAAGCCCGTCATTGCGTTTTGCAAAGTTCCTGTTGAAAGAAGTGATGATAGTATTCTTGCGGTTTGGATCATCAATATGCCTTGCCCATTGGCCAATGCAAGGCCCGCATGCATTAGCAAGTACAACGCCGCCAACGCTTTCAAAATCATTTATAAAACCATCGCGTTCTATTGTAAAGCGCACCTGTTCAGAGCCAGGTGTAATTGTGAACTCGCTTTGCGTTTTTAAACCTTTGCTTACTGCATCTTTTACAATAGAAGCAGAACGGCTTATATCTTCATAAGAAGAGTTTGTGCAACTGCCAATTAAAGCCACTTCAAGTTTTTCAGGCCAGCCATTTTTTTCAACAACATCTTTCATTTTTGAAATTGGTGTGGCAAGATCTGGTGTAAACGGTCCGTTTACATAAGGTTCGAGTTCACTTAAGTTTAATTCCAAAACCTCGTCATAAAATTTTTCAGGTTGTAAATAAACTTCTTCATCGGGCCGTAAATGTTCCTTTATATTATTTGCAAGTTCTGCAACATCTGCTCTTGCCGTTGATTTTAAATAAGCAGCCATCTTATCATCATAAGCAAACAAAGAACAGGTTGCACCAATCTCTGCACCCATATTACATATAGTTGCTTTACCAGTTGCGCTAAAGCTATCTGCACCTTCACCAAAATATTCAACAATGGCACCGGTGCCACCTTTAACGGTAAGCTGCCCGGCAACCCATAAAATAATATCTTTTGCGCTTGTCCATCCGCTCAATTTGCCGGTAAGTTTTATACCGATAAACTTCGGCCACTTCAATTCCCATGGCAAGCCAGCCATAACATCGCATGCATCTGCACCACCAACGCCGATTGCAATCATACCAAGACCACCGGCATTTGGTGTATGACTATCAGTGCCAATCATCATCCCTCCAGGGAAAGCATAATTTTCCAACACAACCTGGTGAATGATTCCTGCACCGGGTTTCCAAAAACCAATACCATATTTATCAGACACAGAACCCAGAAAATCATACACTTCTTTATTCACACTTAATGCAATAGCAAGATCTTCTACAGCACCTGTTTTAGCCTGTATCAAATGATCGCAATGCACCGTTGAAGGTACAGCAACTTTTGGCCTGCCTGCTTGCATAAATTGTAACAAAGCCATCTGCGCTGTTGCGTCCTGCATGGCAACACGGTCAGGTGAAAAGTTTACATAGTTTTTAGCGCGTTCAAACGCTTCGAGCTTTTGATCTTCGAAAAGATGTGAGTATAAAATTTTTTCAGCAAGTGTTACCGGGCGGCCAAGTATATTTCGTGCAGCATCAATTTTTCCAGGCATAGCAGCGTACACTTTTTTAATCATTTCAATATCAAAAGCCATGAGCAAATTTTTAAAGAATTTTTTTTCCAATATGGGTGAACAAATTTACAGTAAATGGGCTATAAAACTTTTGAGGAATGTTATAATTGAAAGCAATAAAATCATTTTTAAATAAAACAAAGTTCATAGCGTAATAAATAAACACATAACTATCCACATTATGTTATAAAAACAAATTTTATGTTGATGAGATTAAAGAATAATTTTTTTATATTGCGTTCATGTATAGGTTAAAGCAACTTATTGAATGGGGTGCGTTTGGTGTATGTGAGCCGTTGGGGGAGAGGTTAGGTATATCCAGCAGCCGAATAAGAATGTGGTTTATTTATATATCATTTTTAACTATGGGATCGCCATTAATTGTGTACATGATAATGGCATTCTGGCTTAACATAAAAAATTATATTCTTTCTGCCAAACGTAATCCGCTCAGGTACCTTTAAACAGGTTTGTCTTGATAAAAATTGAACACTCGCACACTAATTATAATAATCTTTTCCGGCACCTTGCAAAGGTGTTTCGTTTAAAAGTAAAAGACGACACCGGATATTTTCCATTATCTTCAGGTGAAGGAAGCATTAAGCTGATGAACCTGAAGAACGGCATACAATTGTTGTTGTTTGATTATGTTATTAATGAAGATGTTGTTTATCATCGCAAAAAAATAAACCAGAACTTTTATGTAATGCGGATTAACGAGGCGCCTCCGCAAAGCGAATCTGTAAAATCAGCTTTGTTTTTTTCCAATACCAATACTGAATGGTTTTATATGTCACCTGCAAATGTCAGGTTGCATACAATGCATATTTCATTTTCAAAAGAGTGGCTGCAGGAATTATTAATAAATGAACCTAAAGGTGAAATATTAATGAGCAACGTATTGCTAAGCGGTAACTTTTACCACTATGAAATTCTCGATTCAGAATATAAACGATTGCTTAAAGACGTTACAGAGCGGGATAAACATTCTGCCTTTGAACAGTTCATTATCTATAATTGCACAATGCAGATTATTGAGCGTTTTTTTACACGGTTCTATAAAAAAATAACTACTGAACCAAGGTTTATAAGAGCATCTGCTGATGAATTGCAACGTTTAAAGACGGTTGAATCTGAAATACTGAAAGATTTTTCTTACACACCGCCGAACATTAACCAGCTTTCACGTATTGCTGCTATGAGCCCTTCCAAACTAAAGCTGATATTTAAAGAAGTTTTCGGGATGCCTGTTTACCAGTATTATCAAAAGCATCGTATGCAAAAAGGCAAGGCAATGCTTATCACGCAAAAATATTCAATCAAACAGGTGGCCGTACAGTTGGGTTATACGCATGTAAAAGATTTCAACAAAGCATTTCAAAAACATTTTGATCAGTTTCCTGACGAACTAATTAATTAACAATAGTGTACCTGGAATATAATTTATACAACAGCTCTAACATATTGAATGCTTTTGCAGCTTTATGTGGTATGCGGGCAGATAATAATAGCCTGGTTTTGCCAAAGTCATGCGGTGAAGGTTATTTACATGCGTTTAATTTTTATTCCGGTTTATCTATTGTTGTTTCAGATATATGCATGAAGGAAGAACTCGAAATTAAAAGAAATCAATATCCTGCATCCCAGTATTTTATTTTACTCTTTAATGATCATAATGAAAAAGCATATAATGATAGCAATGATAAATCAGCGTTTGATAGGTTTGACCTGCGAAAAAAAATAGTAAGATTATCCAGCTCGTTAATTGCTTCCCAAAGTGTGTTACCGGCTAATTTTAGAATACGCAGCATAATAATTATTTTCAATAAACAAGCTTTATTAAATTTTATTGATTTTGATACAGCAGATAAATTTATCAACCTGTATTTCCCTATTTATCTGAAGAAAAGTTTTGTATCACCAATGGATGCAACGTATCGTTGGCTGATACAGGACATACACCGCGAAATAACTGACCATCCTTTACCCCATCTATTTATAGAAAACCGCATTACCCTACTGCTCGAAAAATTTCTGTATAATTTCATGACACGCGAAAAACATACAGGCAAAAAAATGCAGTTTAAAGAAGAAGAATTAAGCCGGCTCGTTAAAGCTGAAAACATGCTGCTTACTGATTTTGCCAAGACTCCGCCAACCATTAACATGCTTGCGAAAGCCTGCACTATGAGCCCTACAAAATTTAAAAATGATTTTAAAGTGTTGTATGGATTACCGGTATATGAATATTATCAAAAGAACCGCATGGCTTGTGCACGCACACTAATTCAGCAGGGTGAAAATTCTATAAAACAGGTTGGTATGATGGTAGGTTACAGCAACCTCGGGCATTTTGCTGCTGCTTTTAAAAATGAATATAATATGTTGCCGAGCGAATGGTTACATGCCAACCGCATTCATCATCCTGATGAAACGGAAGAAGTAAAGCAAAGCGTCGTTTCATAAGGCCTTTTTGAGTTTTGCAAGTTTCTCCAGTAACGGTTCAAGCAAATCCAATTGTAACATATTGGCTCCGTCACTTTTTGCTTCTGCAGGTTTTGGGTGCGTTTCTATAAACAAACCATCAGCGCCGGCAGCAATTGCAGCTTTGGCAATAGTTTCAATTAACTGCGGGTTGCCGCCTGTTACACCACTTGTTTGATTAGGTTGTTGCAGGCTATGTGTACAATCCATAACAACAGGAACATTGTGTTGTTGCATCCATGGAATGTTTCTGTAATCAACAATTAAATCTTGGTAACCAAAACTATTACCACGTTCAGTTAATATAACTTTCTCATTACCTGCTTTATTTATTTTTTCAACCGCAAACTTCATTGATGGTCCACTTACAAACTGCCCCTTTTTTACGTTTACAATTTTGCCTGTTTCTGCAGCGGCAATAAGTAAATCTGTTTGCCTGCATAAAAAGGCAGGTATCTGCAATATGTCAATATACTTTGCCGCTAATGCCGTTTCATCGTGCGCATGTACATCACTTGTAACAGGTAACTTAAAAGTTACATTTATTTTTTTTAATAATTGCAAAGCCGCTTCATCACCAATACCGGTAAATGAATTTGCACTGGTGCGGTTTGCTTTTCTATAGCTTGATTTACATACATAAGGAATGCCTAAGCGTTTACAAATTGATGACACTTTATCAGCAACAGTCATTAATAATTCTTCACTTTCTATTACACATGGCCCGGCGATAAGAAAGAAATTATTTTCATCATACTGCTGATTGATGAATAAATTTTTTAAGTAAGATGGCAACATGTAGCGAATGTAATAAACAATGAATAGTGAAGAATGAACAATCAATAAATCGTTTAATCTTTAGCTTTGAGTCAGCAGCCAACTTAGCTCAGCTGGTAGAGCAGCACCCTCGTAATGTGCAGGTCGTCGGTTCAAGTCCGATAGTTGGCTCATTGCTTAGTGTAAAAAAAAGAGCCGCATTTAATGCGGCTCATATACAATTATGATTAATCAAAACTAAGACTTTGGATTAATAGCATCAAAGACATGCACACGCTGAACGGCACATCCAATTGGCCTGTACATGCTTTCGACAGGCAATTGAATTGGTTCTGCAGTTTCGTCTAAAGTGCCATCATCTTTTATATTTACTAGGTGTAAATAATTATAGTTGCCCAGGTTAAAAGTTGGGTTTGTATATTGATTTACTATATACAGATACTTTTGATCTGATGAAAACTCAAAATCAAAAGGCTCACTTGTGGTAAAATTCATTCCCATTAATGTATATGATTGACCTGATTGTTTTAATGTGAATTTACCGAGACTAACCGGTGATGATGCGTTTCTTGTATCAAACATTGAAACGGTATTTTCTCCTGAATTAAGCACATATAACTGATTGCCGTTTTTTGAATTACGCAACCAGCAAGCAGCAAGGCCTGCAGCCACAGAAGTTTGAAAAGTAAGCGCTCCGGATGTTGGGTTTATTGCATATACACCAACTTTATTGGTTACAGGAAAACCAACATACAACACATCAGCATAAGGATGTTGCCATAAGCCAAGTGCGCCACCCATATCAGGAATTGTGTAAGGTGTACCTGCAACAGGTGTAAGCTTGCCTGAATTATTGCTGCGTACAAAAGAACGCAAAGTGCCAACGGCTGGTGTATCCATAAAACCAAGCCAGTCATCACCAAAAACAAATTTTCCGTCATAAGAAACCAATCCTTGTGAAGGCGAAGTGCCCGGTGTTGTTTCTACTGTTGAATTTGCAACTGATGTTAACGCACCATCTGCATCAATAGTAAATACAGTGTAATTTGGTTTGATGGTTGAAGTTGTACCGGCAGGTGCCTGCGCCTTATTCACTACATAAACATAATTATCACGTACATCAATACTTGCAGGATTGTGACCGCCTGAAGCAAAAGGTGAACCCGGCACAGGTGTAAGTGTTCCATCAAACTCAATATGAAAAACAGCAATGGTGTTACTGCCTTCATTAACAGCAAGCAGGTAATGACCATCTTCGCTTATTCGGATTTGGTGATCTGCATCTTCAGGACCTAAAGCCTGTGTGGGATTTGCTATGCCTGCACCATTTGTTAGAAATGGACTTCCGGGCAAAGGCTCCGTTGTTCCGTTACCATAACGCCGGTAGGCAAGTACTGCATTTTGATTGTTATGATAATTATTTGTCTCGATGTAAATAACATCAGCCGTTTTTAAAGGAACAGGTTCATGATGGCAACCTGCTAAAAATACTGTAATACAGAAAAGATAAAAGATTCGTTTCATAAAGTTTGTTATTGATTAATAAATGAATGATTACAATAACAAACGACAACCCAATCGCAAAAACCAATTATCACATTAGTATAACTTTATGTGATACATTTTTGAGATTCGTTATTCATTATATTTTTACATTAATTTTTTGAACACATCATTTAAGATGAAAAATATTTTACTTGTTGAAGATGACAATGACATAATAAAGCTTTTAAACCTTCATTTTAAGCCTGAGGGATTTATTGTTGATGCATGCAATAAAGCAATTGCGGCTTTAGAAAAAATCAAACAACATAATTATGACCTTGTTATACTTGATATTATGTTGCCTGACATGAACGGCATTGAACTGTGCAGGCGTTTGCGACAGGAAAATATTTCTATGCCAGTGATGATGCTAACATCTGTTGCTGATGAAGCGGATAAAGTGCTTGCGCTTGAAACCGGGGCTGATGATTATATTACAAAACCTTTTAGTGTGCTTGAATTAATTGCCAGGACAAAGGCTTTACTGCGAAGAACAGAACAAAATAAAACATCAGGCAAAGGCAAAATACAGCTTACCATTAAAGAGCTGCATGTTAACAAAGAAAAGCGTTGTGCCACTTTAAATAATAAGCGCTTAGATCTTACTGTAAAAGAATTTGATCTTTTGTTTATGCTTGCTGAAAATATAGGGCAAACTTTCAGCAGGCTTGAAATACTTGAAAAAGTCTGGGGTTATTCATTTGCAGGATATGAGCATACGGTAACTTCTCACATCAACCGTTTGCGAATAAAAATTGAAGATGATCTTGCACATCCAAAATATATTTTAACAAGCTGGGGAACCGGCTACAGATTTTCAGATGAGAACTAACAGGCTTACTATATTCAGCCGCATAAGCATTCTTGTGTTTTTAATTATTGCTTTTTTAAGCGTGCTGTTTATTATTATTACGTACCTGGCTTCAACTTATTTTTATAAATCAAGTACAGAATTATTAAACAGGGATGTTGCCAAGCATATTGCAACGTTTACTTCTCCATATGAAAATAATAGCATCAATAAAATAAAGGCTGACTCTGTTTTTTATAATGCGATGGTATTAAATCCAAGCAGCGAAGTTTATTTTTTAGACACTGCAGGGAATGTAATGTATTGGCAATCGCCTGATACTACCGTTATCCAGGTTCATAAAATACCATTGAATGATATTAAAAAATTTATCAATTCAGAAGGCTCGACGTATGTAACAGGTGATGATCCTAAACATGCAGGTGTAAGAAAAATTTTTTCAGCGGCAACAGTTTATAAGAATGATGTATTGCTTGGATATATCTATGTAATTCTTGGCAGCAGTGCTTATGGTAACGCAGCTAATATGCTGTTCAGCAGCCAGGTCTGGCATCTTGCTTTAGAAGCTTTTAGTGTGGTTATGATTTTATCAATACTCATCAGTCTTTACTACATAAAAAGGCTGCAGCGTAATTATAAAAGAGTAATTGCAGTGCTTGAACAATATGGCAGCGGAAATTTTACAGCGCAATTTGGATTAAAAGACAGCAATGAATTTGCGCCGATAACCGATGCTTTTAATAAGATGACGGTTATGCTTTCAAACAGTATGAGAAAGCTGCAGAAATCTGAAACAGACCGCAAAGACCTTATTGCAACTATATCGCATGACCTCCAATCACCATTATCAATTGCAAAAGGTTATGCCGAAACATTATTAATAAAAAACGACCAGGCTGTTTTACCGGAGCACAGAGAATATCTTAAATTGATACAATCCAAAATTGTGCAGGTTGAAAAAATGGTTATTCAGTTAACACAGCTTTCAAAAATTGAAGAAGTCAACTTCAAACCAAACAAAGAACCGTTTGTACTTTCTGAAATTGTGCAGGAAACGGTAAGTACTTACCAGCTTATTGCCACAGAAAGAAAAGTAAGTTTAAAATGTACACAATGCAAATATCATGTTTGGGTGAATGCTGACATAAGCATGATGGAAAGAGTAATTCAAAACCTTGTTGATAACGCTGTAAAAAATACACCCGCTTCAGGAAATGTGCAGGTATCAATTACAGTAGAAGATACTTTTTTAATATTTATGATTGAAAACTCTGGCAAGCTTTTGCCGGATAATTTATTAAGATGGGTTAATGGCAGTGAAGAAGAACTATCAGACCGTCCATCGCGTACGGGCCTTGGATTGTTAATCGTTAAAAAAATATTACGGCTTCATAATGTATCACTGCAGGCCATTGTTAAGGATGATAAAAATATTATCAGTTTTAAGATGCCTGTTATCTCGCAACCAGCTTCTGCATAACACTTACACTGTTCAATTATTTATTTGTGATACAAACGTTATAAATGCAAACCTTGAATGGTATTAGCTTTGAACAACAATAAAAAAATTATTTATGAAAAAGATTATTTGCTTGCTCGCAGTAGTATGTTGTTGTAGTTCTTTATTCGCACAGGATTCATCTATGCACCACGGTGCCATGATGCATAAAGGAATGAAAATGCAAAATGGCGTTTGTATGAAAGATGGTAAAATGATGGAAACAATGAATGGCAAAATGATGATGATGGATAAAAATATGACTATGAACAACGGAACGATGGTAATGACAGATGGCACTGTAAAAATGAAAGATGGTTCAACAAAAATGATGAAAGACGGAGAGATGATGACAATGGATGGCAAAATGATGATGATGGGTCACGGCAAGATGATGATGAAGGATAAAATGATGAAAGACTCAACCAAGATGTGATAATTTTTTAACTTAAATTATCAAAGTTGCAACGTAATATGTTGCGACTTTTTTATTGAATTGATTTGAGCGTTCAAAAAACATTTTGAATCTGAGAGTTAATATATGTATTGATCAGAAATTTTTAATATTATCAATCAACTATTTCATAAAGCACTTGCATATTAAACACAGAAATAAAATTTAACTTCGGTAAAACTTTGCCATTTGATTGAAATGTGTACCTGATGATTTACCGGAATTTTTTGTACATAATAACGATTGCAGGTTTAATCAATAATAATTGTTTTTCACAGTTACCTGTAACTATTCCATCAGGTCCGGTTGTGAATGTAAATTTTGGTAAAGGCGCTGCTAACCCAGGACCACCATTATCAGTTGGTTATACTTCTTATAATTATGCTAAGAATATTTGTCCTGCACCAGGTTTTTATTCTGTAGTTAATTATGAAAAATGTTTTGATACTTCGCACGTTGATGCAGGCCATATCTTTTTTGGGCCACATCCATTAGACGGAGATTCTGGCTACATGATGCTTGCTAATATACAGGCTGCACAAGCTTCAACCATCTTATTTGCTGATACGGTTAAAAATCTTTGCAGTAATAATGCATATTTATTTTGGGCAGCCATACTTAATTTAAGCAAGTCAACTTGCTTTTATCCCAATCTAACTTTTACAGCCCAAACAATGACTGGCCAGGTGATACAAAATTTTCATACAGGTGGTATCGGCAGTAACAATGATCAGGGTGCTCCTTTTTTTGGATATAATGGAATTGACCTTAAAGCACCATTCCCTTTTTTTTATGGAGGTATTTTTACATTGCCAGCAGGAGTTACTGATGTTATAATAAAAATACTGGCAGACCCATCCATGGCTAATCCTGATTGTACTGCTACTTTAGCTATTGATAATATTTTATTAAATGCCGTCGGCCCTGATATAACCATTTCAAATCCTTTAAGTCCCGGTGCGTGGATACTTGGTAGTTGTTTTCAATCTAATCAACCGGTTAATATTAATGGCGACATAAATTCCGGGTATTACAATTTCGGTTCTGGCGAATTTGTTAACTCAACTTTAACCAACCCGGCAGTTCAATGGCAGCAAAGCGTTGATGACGGATATTCGTGGACAGATATTCCTGGTGAAACCAATCTTAATCTATCTCATATTTTTTCAGTACCCGATACTTTTTTTCTCAGGCTGCGTGCATCAGAAAATTATAATATAAACAATCCCAATTGCAGTGTTATTTCAAATGTTATGCAGGTACAGGTTGATGGGCTGCCAACCAATTATAACATAACAAGCAACTCGCCTGTGTGTACTGATAGCGATATTGTTTTTAATATAAGTGGCGGCGCCAGTTATTTTATTTCAGGACCAAATGGTTATAGTGATAATACATCATATCCGCATATTTACCATCCTGTGCTGGCAGATAGTGGCTGGTATCATGTGAAAATAATTTCTTTTGGCGGCTGCTCTGTTGATGACAGTACGTTTGTTAAGGTGTATGGCCCTGATATAAAAGTAAAATCATCACTCGATTCAATTTGTTATGGTAAAGGAACACAGTTGCAGGCAAGCGGTGGCGCTACATATTTATGGTCGCCACCGGATGGGCTTTCCAATGCGAATATATCTAATCCAACTGCATCACCTAATACAACAACAACCTATAAAATAAAAGTAACAGATAACACAGGCTGTGGTGCGTTCGGCGCTGTTACGGTTACACTGCGTGATAGCATTTTAAAAGCCGCCATCGCTGGGCCTGTTATTGTTTGTCCGAATGATGCAGCCTTGTTTAAAGATACAAGTATTGGTAAAGTGTCAAAATGGTTCTGGAGTTTTGGTAATGGCGAAACAAGCAACATGCGCAACCCTGCTGCATTGCATTATGTTACTCAACATACAAGTACTGTTTATCCTGTTGAATTGATAGTAACTG
Organism: Chitinophagaceae bacterium; assembly: GCA_903642275.1. Taxonomy (GTDB): domain Bacteria; phylum Bacteroidota; class Bacteroidia; order Chitinophagales; family Chitinophagaceae; genus Parafilimonas. Next base: position 11,542 of record CAHJWK010000028.1, on the reverse strand, counting down.
ATAGCGCAACATGTACTGATACTGCTTTTGTTTTAATTAAAGCAGTTAATAATTGTTACATCGCAGTACCATCTGCATTTACACCTAACCAAGATGGATTGAACGATTACTTATACCCATTGAATGCTTACAAAGCAACTAACCTTTTATTCAGGATATATAACAGGTTTGGCAAGTTAGTTTTTGAAACGAAAGACTGGACAAAAAAATGGGATGGAACACTTGCTAATATACCGCAAGCTACCGGAACCTATATTTGGATACTTGAATATACAGATGATGATAATAAAAGGGTTTTCATAAAAGGCACATCTGTATTACTCCGGTAAAAAATGAATATTGTTTTTGACATATTGATTTTATTGCTGCAAGATAAACCGCTAATTGAAATTTAAAAGCTGTAGAGTTTTAAACCTGTTGAGTGAAAGATTAGCGGTTTTTATCGCTTGCTGGTGAAGACATTCCAAGGGCGGGAAAAAACATGCCTGTAACAACTGTATGAACGATTGGTTGATGAATATATGAATAAAGTACAACAGCGCTGTGTCAGCCCTGCTTGTATAAATACTTTTCCTACGTTTACAAAAGTGATTATTTAATTACTATTGATACTTAAATTGAAAGAACAGAAGACTCAAATAAGATAGTCAATACTTTTAAGCTTACAAGCTTCTCCAACATGCTTATCCTGAGCCTTCCTTCTTACCAAATGCCGGACAGTTCATTGAGTATTAAACTCGTGTTAGGATAGTAGGCAGCAGTAAGAATTTGTTCTTCCTTTTTTCCTTAATTATAAAATTAAACAACTATGAATGAAACAACAACACTTTACTCAGGTAGTGATGTATCCTATGCTACACTCGATGTATGCTACCAATCGGCAGACCTTACACTTCATTATTTAAAAATAACTAATGATACAAAGGTTTTAAAGAACTATTAAAACAAACAGGCAACACACATCACTTTGTGATGGAAGCAACTGGTGTGTATCACATAAGCCTTATGTTCTTTTTGCATGAATGCAATTGCAAATACAGCGTGGTAAATGCATTGCAGGTAAAGCGCTATATTCAAATGCACCTTGAACGCGAATAAGACAGACAAGAAAGATGCCAGGCGCATTTGTGAATATGGCATAGACAGGAAACCTGCAGCCTCTCAAATGCCTGCCCCGCTTTACTTTGAGTGCAAAACATTAAACAATGCCATTAAGAAAATAACAACAGAAATCACTGCCTTTACCAACCAGGTACACAGTCTTGAAAAGCTGCCGGTATGCAATGCTTCCGTTATTAAATCATACAATCGTATTGATAAAGAGTTACAGCATGAACAACAGTTGCTGGAAAAAGAACTGCACAAAAAATTAATGCAGTGGCAGCCGGAACTGGTAAAGAAAGTAAGCAGTGTTATGAGCATTGGCAAACGTGCTACAGCAGAACTTATTATATATACACAAGGGTTTAAAGACATGAAAACCTATAGGCAGCTCATCAGCTATGCAGGTTTAAGCCCAAGGGAATACAGCAGCGGCAGCAGCATAAAAGCCAAAGCCAGGATATGTAAACAGGGTGGCAAAACGCTGCGAAACATATTATACATGTGCTCGCTTAGTGCCATCAGGAGCAACCATGCCTGCAAACAACTGTATGAACGCCTGGTGGCTAAAGGAAAGAATAAAAAACTGGCATTGATTGCCGTATGTAACAAGCTTTTAAAACAGGTATTCGCTGTGGTAAACAACAACACTTTATTTAATAACAACTACTTAAAAAATAGTTGCTGATTTTCTTGGTTTTGTACACAGTTCATGTTGGGCGCATGTTGTTTTATTCTTCAATCTTTTTATCTGAGTTCTCAATAACAGTTGCTAAAAGTTCTAAATCACCACCATACTTGTCAATGAACTTTTCTTTGGTTATTTTTTTTCCTTTTCCGAAGCTCGTTCCCATTCCATTTTTTACCCAAAATAAATGTTCATCACCAAAGTCAATAAAGACGTTTCGTTGCACGTCGCTCCATGATTTCCTACACCAACTCCATGAAAAATTAAATTCGTTTTTCCAACTATTGTCAACTTTGCCATACGTTTTCGATAATGGACTATGAAACCGAAAATATTCTTCATCTTCATCTATTCGAAGAATTTTGAGAATGGAAAAATTTTCTTTGAAATGCTTACCATTGATTATCCAAACCATTCTTTCGCCATAGAAGTTTTCTCGTTTGCGAATTACAGGTTTTTGAATTGTCGAATTTTGAAGTTCAATTACCACGTTGCCATTTGTTAAAATGTCGGCTATATGTCTAACTCCATCTTTAGAAATAATTATTTCACAATTGTCTTTACTAAAAACAAACTTCCAGTTTTTATGCCATTCGGTTTCTGGTTCAAACCAACTGTCGCAACTTTCTTCTTTATGATGAGCCCAATGCCAAATATTTATTTCGCCTCACTTTGAAAATACTGTTCGTTCACATAATGGACATGTTCCGATTAACTTAGGTTTTGCTTCAACTTTTTCATCATTAACTGTTGCGAATAGCATTTAGCAAAAAAATAAGTTTGAATACTTTGTCTATATAAGGATTATTGAAATTAGAGCTGTAAATTACAATGACGCCCAACTCTCAAATATACGCAACTCTATTGCGTCAATCCAACAACAGTAAGCTGTATTTGCGCAACTTCATCCCATACGCAACTCATTTTTCATCTAAACTTAACTCGCTTTCGTTCAGGTCAGCTTGCTTTCGTTAAAAGTCAACTCGCTTTTTTCTAGGTCTGCTCGGTTTAAGCCGAAGTCAACTCATTTTTCTCCAAATCAGCTCACTTTTCTTCAAAGCCAGTTCACTTTCATTCAGGTCAGCTGACTTTAAACCAAAGTCAATTCGCTTTTTTTAAAGTCAGTTGATTTTAAACCAAAATCAACTCGCCTTTATTAAAAGCGGCTGATGTTACAAAAATCCGGTGTAGTAAAATTCAGTCTTTAAAGGACAAAGAAAAATTCTTTTAAAAACACACCTGTTTTTAAAGTTTTTTATTTTCGGATTACATTATTCATTAAAAAATTGCCATATGCAACGTACATCAATTACCTTATTAGATTTTATTCGCTTACCGGTTGAAAAAAAACCGGGTTTTGGCAACGGCGTAACCTCAGGTTTAACTACTTATGCAGATGATTTTCCGGATCTGCCTTTAAAAGTTTCAGAACTTGAGGCAACAAATGCAGCACTTACCAGTGGCATTACCGACGCACAAACCGGCAACCATGTTGCCAAAGCAGGTTTAATTACTTTAGAAAAAGCCTGGGATGCCGCTTTTAGAACAACCGGCAAATATGTAGGCGGCCTGGCTAACGGAGACATTGTGCTGATTGAAAAAGGCGGCTTTGAACCTACAAAAACCGAAACCACTACCCCGCAGGTACCCGGTGCAGTTAAAAATTTTAATGCAGAACCCGAAAAAGCAAGCGGCACTGTAACTGTAGGTTGCGATGCTGCTGATGGTGTTAAAGGTTATTTATTTATAGCGGCACAAAACGGCGCTAACATTACGCAAAGCGGAAATACAATTGTGATAACTGTAGGCGAAATAAAAGTGTTTGTAGAAGTAGATACGCACCGCAAAATAATGATGCATAATTTAACAGCAAAAACAGAATTTAATGTAAGCATGGCGGCGTTTAACAGTGCCGGTTGCGGGCCGCTAAGCAATGCACAGAATTTATTAACGCAGTAGTTTTTGTGTCAGCTTTAATCGTGTGTTTTTAAAACCGCCTTTTTCTAAGGGCGGTTTTTACTTATTAAAGATTTATTTGTTAATGTAAGACTACCGGTTAAAAAAATTTGCAGCACACAAATCTTACTTACCAAAGTAATGTCCCATCTCCAGGTCTTCAATTAAGCCAGGGTGTGCAGGTTGCCAGCCAAGTTCAGCCTTTGTTTTTTTGCTTGAAGAGGGTGCGTTCAAAGCAAAAAACCTTGCTATCCAGGTAAAATGTGCAGCCGCATCTTCCTGCGAAACAGATTTAACCGGCAGGTTTAATTGTTTACCGATTACCTCAGCAATCTGGCGGGTAGGTATGCCTTCGTCGCCCGTGCCATTATACCGTGTTCCGGCTTTTCCTTTTTCCAGCACCAAACGGTACAGGTGCGCCGCATCAAGACGGTGCACAGCAGGCCAGCGGTTACTGCCATCGCCGATGTATGCTGAAAACCCTTTTTCCCGGGCAACACTAATCAGCATCGGAACAAACCCCTTATCGCCTTTATCATGCACAGAAGGCGGCAAACGAACCACGCTGCTGCGAATACCTTGCTTTGCAAGTTCTAAACCGGCAGCTTCTGACGCACGGGGATGCGCCGGAGCCGCATCATCTTCTGTAACCCATGGCCCGTTAAACTGAATACCCAGTGTGCCGCCGGTTACAATCATTGGGCGGTTGGTGCCTGCCAGCACAGAACCCATTGCTTCAATGGCTGCTTTATCAGCGGCAGCCGATGCTTCAAAATTTGCAAAGTCGTGAATAAAAGCCGTGTGGATTACGGCGTCTGTTTCTGCCGCACCTTTCTTCAGGCTTTCAGGGTCGTTCAAATCGCCCGTCAGCACTTCAACCCCCGCATCTTTAAGTGCCTGCACAGATTTCTCAGAACGGGCAAGCCCTAATACTTTATACCCGGCACCGGTTAATTCTTTTACTATTGCGGAGCCGATAAAACCGGTAGCTCCTGTTACAAATACACGCATATTTTTGTTTTAAGTGAATGTAATTAGGGTTCAAAGCTAACTGGTTTAATACCGCTCAGGAGTTAAAGTAAACTTCCGTTGCGCCATATCCATAACGCGGATGATATTGATTAACAAAAGTGCGTACATCTTTTTTTATTTTAAGAGCATCATGAATTTCATCCCGCAGCTTGCCGGTACCAATGCCATGTATTACGGTTAATTGCAGCTGATGATGTGCCAAAGCAAGATCATACCATTTCTCAAACTCATGCAACTGCATGGTAAGTATTTCAAAGTTGCTTAAGCGCTGCCAGTCATCGGTAAGCTTTTCAATATGCAGGTCAATTACGCTGCGTGCCGGTTCTAAGTGCTGGCGCACTTTTTCAGCCTCATAAATTTTGTTCTTATGTAAAAGATTGTGTGAAAGCTCAGGCTTGTCTTCAACAAGTTTATCTGGGTAAATATCAAATAATTTAAAGGTAATGGTAGGTTCATTCTTTTGCTTCATCTCTTCAATGCGCTGAAAGAGTTGCTTAGGTTTTAATTTGATGGATGCTTCAAAATAATCCGCTTTTGTTTTATCAGCGGTAATTAAACTAAAATTAAAAACGAAAGAAGGGTTATCATTAAAATCACTGAATTTAATATCATGCAGGTAAAAATCTTTACGCATTAAAATCTCGCCTTTTAACTCAAAGTCATCTTCACCAAAAAAAGCTTGTGTATATTTAAACTGGTAACCAACTAAATTATTATTAATAAGATACAGCTTGAATAATTCCACCACTTCATCATTAAAATCATCAAGTGTAAATTTTGGAATCAGTGAAAGCAATACGCCTTGTTCTCTTTTTTGTGTTTGACTGATAGTGCGCTCTTTGGGCACATCATCAACATATTTCTTTTGAGGTGTTGACGAACGTTCATTATTCTTTTTTGTAAAGCGGCTAAAATAAGGAAAGTCAACCTGGTCATTATAGACAGGAAAGCGAACGCCACGTACTTCAACCAGCAGCATTTTATTATTAATGATTTCTATAACCTTGCCTTCTTCTTTTGTATGCAGGATGATGATATCGTCGTTGGGTTGATACTTCACAGTAAGTGAAATTAAAAATTAGCCAGCACATCTGCAAGATGCAGCACTTTAAAATCTGCATGTTTATGTTTTATATAACCATCAATATGCATTAAGCAACTCATGTCTGTGCTGATGATATATTCAGCTTTCGTTTCAGCCGCATTAGTTATTTTCTGGTCTGCCATTGCAATACTGATTGGTTCAAACTTTACAGCAAATGTGCCACCAAATCCACAGCAGGTTTCTACATCATTCATCTCAATTAACTGCAGGCCTTTTACCTTGCTTAATAATGTACGTGGTTCCTGTTTAAGATTGCATTCACGCAAAGCGGCGCAACTATCGTGGTATGTTGCTACTGCATTTAAGCTGGCATTAAAATCAGTAACGTGTAAAACGTTCACTAAAAAATCACTTAATTCAAAAATGCGTGTTCTTATTTTTTTTATTTCTGTTTGATAAGAGACTTCATTAAACAATTTTGTATAATAATTTCTTACAAAACCAACACAGCTTGCACTCGGTACAACTATATAGTCATCGCCGCCGAAATCTTTTAAAAATTTTTTGCAAACATCTTTTGCTTCGCCCCAAAAACCTGCATTAAAAGCCGGTTGCCCGCAACATGTTTGGTTTGCGTTATAAGAAACTGTGCAACCGGCTTTCTCTAAAACTTTAAGCATGTTAAACCCAACGGAAGGATAAAGCTGGTCAACAAAACATGGTATGAAAATCTGTACGTTCATGTCCTGGCCCTAAAGGGAATTATTTTTAAGTTGTCTATTTAATGCGATCATCTTTATTGCGGTGATGGCTGCTTCTTCACCTTTATTGCCTTCACTTCCACCAACTCTGTCTAAAGCCTGCTGCTCATTATTAACAGTAAGCACGCCAAAAATTACAGGCACATCTAACAACATATTTAATGAAAGCACACCATCTGTTACGGCTTTGCATACATAATCAAAATGCGGTGTATCACCTTTTATAACGCAGCCTAAAGTTATAAAGGCATCAGCTTTTTGCTGGCTGCTTTCTGAGTATGCTTTTACAGCAAAAGGTATTTCACCAGCGCCTGGAACAACCGATGTTTTATAAGCAATTTTTTGTTGATTGAACATAGTTACAGCGCCCTCTTCAAGCTTATCAACAATGTGTTCGTTCCATTCGGTTTTCACAATAACAACAAAGGCATCCTTTAATTTTGGAATGCCTTTGCTTAATGATTTATTTCCTTTTGAAGCCATTACTTAACACTCAAATCATTTGGAATAATGCTTAAACGATAAATATATTTATCTGCCGAATAGCCGCGTTCTGTAGTTGGATATTTTTCTTTTAATTCTTTATATAAATCCAGTGCATCACTTGTTTTGCCTAACACTTCAAGCTTTAATGCTGCACGAAACAAATACTCGCTGCTCATAGTTGCATCATCTGTAAATTCATTGGCAGCTTTCTTATAATAATCTATTGCTTCATCATTTTTATTTAGCTCACTATAAGCATCTCCAAGCGCACCATAAGCCATCATCTGCACCTGCTTTGCATTTGTACTAAAATCTTTTAAATACTCAACGGCTTTATTAAAATTGCCGGTTCTTAAATAACAAATGCCTGCGTAATATTTTGCAAGATTGCCTGCTTTGGTTGAACCATAATTATTAATGATATAAATAAAACCGCGGTTAAACTGGTCACCCTTCAATGCAAGATTTAAAGAATCTATTCTGAAATATTCTTCAGCTTTAAACATTGTTTTCTGCGCTTCTTCTTCTTTTGGCGCTACCACATAATTGTTATAAGCATACCATCCACCAAATAATACAACAATTACAATAGCTGCAATAGATATTGGTTTTTGATTTTTTGTCCAAAAACCTCTTGCCTTTAAAATAACATCATCTGCATTTGCTGCATGCGTTTGTACTTCAGCCATAATTAAAATTGATTATAAAATATTAGTCAACTATGAAAGGATAATTCTTATCTGTATATACATCTTTAATTACTTCATCATCATCCGGCCAGGCGCTTTCTTCTGCAAAATTTACAGATTCTTCAACAATGTTTGCAATACGGTCTTCAATCGTTTTTATTTCTTCATCACTGGCAAAATTATTCGTCTTTATCGTTTTTAAAACCATTGTAACAGGGTCTTTTCCTCTATAATCTTCCAACTCTTCTTTGGTTCTGTATTTTCCAGGATCTGAAATAGAATGGCCTTTGTAACGATACGTTTTCATTTCGAGCAATGTTGGGCCGCCTTTTTCTCTGGCACGTTTTACTGCTCTTGTAAGCGCATCGTGCACAGCTTCTGCACTCATGCCATCCACTTTATCGCCCGGCATTTCATATGCATCTGCCAGTTTATAAATATCAACAACATTTGATGTTCTTTCAACCGAAGTACCCATTGCATAATTATTATTTTCGCAAATAAAAATTACCGGTATTTTCCATAACATAGCAAGATTAAATGTTTCATGCAATACACCCTGCCTTGCCGCACCATCACCAAAAAAACAAAGCACTACATTATCAGTGCCTTTATATTGTTCAGCAAAAGCGATACCGGCACCTACACCAATCTGTCCGCCAACAATACCATGACCACCATAAAAAAAATGTTCTTTGCTAAAGAAATGCATGCTGCCACCTTTGCCTTTTGCAAGCCCGGTTGCCTTGCCATATAACTCAGCCATGCATGCATTTGCACTGGCGCCTTTTGCAAGTGCAAGCCCATGGTCGCGGTAAGCCGTAATAAAAATATCTTCCTGTCTTGTAGCTGTCATGCAACCTGCGGCAATTGCTTCTTGTCCAACATACGCATGAAAGAAGCCGCGAATCTTTCCCGCCATCTTATACATCTCTTCCGCCTTCAGCTCAAACTGCCTGATTAACTGCATTAATTCATACCAGTACAAATAAGTTTCTTTGGTAAATTTCACAGCCACAATTAAAATTTGAGCCGCAAATATAAGTGCAAAAACATGAATGCACTTAGTTGCTTTTATACTTATCAATAAAGATTTTGCAAAATATCTTTGCAGTGATAATGAGCTATTCCTCCAAACAAATTGTTGCGCTTTTTAAGAAAGATGTATTACTTGAAACGCGCCAGCAGCATGCTTTTTACGGATTGCTTTTATATGTCGCAGCAACGGTTTTTATTATTTACCTCGCTACCGGTGAGCCGGAAAGCGAAATATGGAATGCACTGTTTTGGATTGTGCAATTATTTGCAGCAGTTAACGCAGTTGCCAAAAGTTTTTTGCAGGATAGCAAAGGCAGGATGTTATACTATTATACCATTTCAGGTGCAGTAAATTATGTACTTGCCAAGTTGTTATTTAATGCAATCTTAATGCTGATGATAAGCCTGCTTACACTGCTTATTTTTTTATTGTTATTAGGTAATCCGCTTAATCATTTTTTACAGTTTGTATTGATTAGTTTTTTAGGCTCAACAGGTTTAAGCTTTGTGTTTACTTTTCTTGCAGCTATTGCAGCAAAGGCACAACAGCAGGCTGCGTTGATGGCAATTATGGGTTTCCCTGTTATCGTTCCGCAATTATTATTACTTGGAAAAATATCTGCTATAACTTTTAATGATGTTATACAAGCTGGCTGGTGGCAAATGGTTGCAGTTTTAGTTTGCCTTGATATTTTAATTGTCGCACTTGCTATTATTCTTTTTCCATTTTTATGGCGCGATTAATTAATGATTATTTAAGCATTCATTGAAATGCTTTGCCCTAACTTTGCGCCGCAGAAATGATAATTAATATTTAATATGCTAAGAAGTGCATGGTGGAAAATTTTAAGTTTTGCTTTGCTGATGTACACCTGCACTATGGGTTTTCTTGTAAAAATTCCTGTGCTTGATGACAGGCTGCAGCAATCTATACGCAATCTTTATTTTCATGTACCAATGTGGTTTGGTATGATGGTGTTGTTTACGGTTTCTGCAATCTATTCAATCAAATATCTTTCATCAGGCAAAACAATACATGATAATTATGCCACCGAATATGCACGCACAGGAATTGTGTTTGGTGTACTTGGTTTAATAACCGGTTCTATCTGGGCAAATTATCAGTGGGGTAAACCCTGGAGTGGCGACCCCAAACAAAATGGAGCAGCCATAGCCTTACTTATTTATTTCGCTTATTTTATTTTAAGAAATTCTGTTAATGAAGAAAACAAAAGTGCACGCCTCGGTGCAGTATATAACATCTTCGCTTATGCAATGTTGTTTCCTACAATATGGATAATGCCCAGGTTAACAGAATCGTTGCATCCTGGCGGTGAAGGCAGTGAAGGCAATCCTGCATTGAATCCCAAAGACCTTGATTCACACATGGAACTTGTAATGTGGGCCGCAATTTTAGGGTGGACCTTATTGGGTGTATGGATAACTACCTTGCGTATAAGATTAATTCTGTATAAAGAAAAAATATTCAGCCATGCTTAATTATAAAAAAGTATTGTTTCTTCTTTCATTTGGACTGATGTATTCATTCACTTATGCTCAGCAACTAAATTACAATAAAGAAGAGCCGACTGATTTTATGCGCAGCAACGGGAAAATTTTTGTAGTGATGGCTGTAGCTATTGTTATCGTGCTGGGTTTGTTTATTTATCTTATCAACCTCGACAGAAAAATAAAAAAATTAGAAAAAGACAAAACGGGTTAGCCTTAAAATTTTTTCAGTACAATAACAACGAACGTTAATTAGTTAATCCTAAAATTTAAAATATCTAACGATGGCAGAACAACAGTATAATTTTTTTGAAAGTGTAACAAAAAGTTTTGACAAAGCAGCAAAGTTTACACAATGGGAAAAAGGTATTCTTGAGCAGATAAAAGAATGTAATGCAGTTTACAGAATGAAGTTTCCTATACGCCGAGATGATGGTTCTATTGAAGTGATTGAAGCTTATCGTGCACAACATTCTCATCACAAAACACCATGCAAAGGTGGTATTCGTTTTAGCGAGGAAGTAAACCAGGATGAAGTAATGGCTCTTGCAGCATTGATGACTTACAAATGCGCGATTGTAAACGTACCGTTTGGTGGAGCTAAAGGTGGTATTAAAATCAACCCGCATGCTTATAGCGTTTTTGAATTGCAAAAGATTACAAGGCGATATACATCGGAACTTGTAAAAAAGAATTATATCGGTCCTGGTACAGATGTTCCGGCACCTGATTATGGAACCGGTGAAAGAGAAATGGCATGGATACTTGATACATATATTACCATGCATCCGGGTGAAGTTGATGGTATGGGTTGCGTTACCGGAAAGCCTATCACACAAGGTGGTGTTCGGGGCAGAAAAGAAGCAACCGGGCTTGGTGTTTTTTATGGTGTGCGTGAAGTATGTAACACACCACACATCATGGAAAAAGCCGGTTTAACTATAGGTGTTGAAGGCAAGCGTGTTATTGTACAAGGCTTGGGAAATGTAGGTTATCACACAGCAAAATTTTTCAGGGAGCATAATGCAAAAGTTATTTGTATTGCAGAGTTTGAAGGTGCCATTTATAATGAAGATGGTTTGAATGAAGAAGAAGTTTTTCAGCATAGAAAACAAAACAAATCAATTTTAGATTTTCCTAATGCAAAAAATATAAATTATAGCCCTGATGCATTGGAATTAGAATGTGATATTCTGATTCCTGCTGCGCTTGAAAATGTTATTAATAAAAACAATGC
>CAHJWK010000027.1 GCA_903642275.1 Chitinophagaceae bacterium | reverse complement strand
GTAAAGTTGGGCAAGGCATTAAAATAAGAATTCGGGGCACTTCATCTATATCTGCAAACAGCCAGCCTTTGTATGTGGTTGATGGCTTGCCCATTACTTCTACAAGCCAATCTGATCCGGGTAATGACGATACAAATCCGTTAGCCGATATAAACCCTAATGATATTGAATCTGTGGAAGTATTAAAAGATGCATCTGCTTCTGCAATTTATGGTGCACGTGCTGCGAACGGTGTTGTTTTAATAACTACCAAAAAAGGGCGCAACAATCAGAAAACAGTTTTTGAGCTAGATGCAAATACAGGCATCAGCAATCCGGCTAAAGAAAGACATTTCATGAACGGGCCGGAGTATATAAAATTTTACGATCAGGGCATAAGAAGTGATGCATTGTACGATTATACCAATGGACTGTATGCCTCTTTAGCTGATGCTGTTGCAGATTATAGAAACTTATATTCAACTTATGGGCTTAGCTTGAGTGATCTTGCAGATGGTGGTGATTATAATAAGACAAATACAAACTGGCAAAAGCTTTCCCTGAATAAAAATGCACCATCTAACCAGATTAATCTTTCTGCTACAGGCGGTGATGATAAAACAAGATTTTTTGCATCAGGTTTTTATGATACGCAGGATGCAATTGTTATTAATAATAAATTTTATCGTTATGGCGGAAGAATAAACCTTGAACATAATCCAACTAAGAACCTTTCTATAGGAATCAATATTGCTGTTGACAGGTCGCAGTTAAACAGGGTTACAACAGATAATGCTTTTTCTACACCCGGCCAGTTGGTGGCTCAACCACCGCTTAATCCTTTGTATGACCCAACTACACATGAATTAAACAGCAACACGCTTTATCCTAACGGTTTATTCGATGCCAAATTTAATTCTGACAGGCAGGTTACCAACAGAACGGTGGGTAATGTATATGCAAATCTTACAATCATTCCATCGCTTGCATTTCGTTCAGAGTTTGGCGCAGACATTCTTAACCTTTACCAGGAAGCATTCCAGGGCAAGCAAACAACAGATGGAGCAGGCATCGGCAAGGCAAATACTATTATTTCTCTTGCTACAACTTATAATACCAATAACTATTTTACCTATACGCCAAACCTTGGCGATAAGAATAAAGTATCTGCCGTGGTTGGCATGAGCTACCTGCAGAATGATAGTAAGCAGTCTTTAACCAATGCAGAACAAACACCGTCAGATAAAATAAAAAATCTAAGCGGCACAACTTCAATCACCGCAGCAACATCAACTGATGACCGTTATAATTTCTTGTCTTATTTTTTAAGAGCTAATTATGTGTTTAATGAAAAATATTTAATAACGGCAAGTGTAAGAGATGACGGGTCTTCACGCTTTGGTCCGAATAATCGTTATGGGTGGTTTCCTGCAGTCTCTGCCGGCTGGATTTTAAGCGATGAAAACTTTTTAAAAGATAGCAAAACATTGAGCTTTCTTAAATTAAGAGCAAGTTATGGTTTAACCGGGAATGCAGAAATCGGTAACACTTCTTATTTCAATTTGTATAAGGTAAGTAATTATCCTGAACTGCCCGGCTATATTCCATCACAATTACCTAATCCTGATTTAAAGTGGGAGAAAACAGTTCAATCAGATGCAGGTATTGATTTTGGATTTTTAAATAGCCGCATATCAGGTGAAGTTGATGTGTACTATAAAAAAACATCTGACCTTTTATTAAACATAAACGTACCTGCGACTACGGGTTATACTATTCTTACCAGAAATCTTGGCAACATGCGCAATAAAGGTGCTGAAGTTGGTATTACATCAACCAATATTGATGGCAAATATTTTAAATGGACAACATCAGCCAATGCTGCGTTCAATCAAAATACAGTATTAAATATAGGCGGACAAATTATTGAAGGCGGCTTCGGGTTAACGCAACGTGCCATTGAAGGTTTACCAATAGGAGAATTTTATGGTCAAAAGTTTATTGGTGTTGACCCTAAAACAGGCGATGCACAGTATTTGGGTGAAGATGGAAAGCCAACCACTGATTATGGTACCGCGAAAAGAGTTGCACTTGGTAATTCAAACCCAAAATGGACTGGCGGCTTAACTAATACGTTCTCTTACAAGGGTCTTGATTTAAGTATTTTCTTCTCGTTTGTAGCAGGTAATGAAATCTATAATGCCGCAGGTGTTTACCAGTCAAGCGGTTTATATAATGGCTTTGATAATGAAACTACTGATGAGCTTAACTCCTGGAAAAAACCCGGTGATATAACCAATATTCCACGCATAGGATATTTTAACGGTTCAGGCTATCAAAACTCATCTCGCTTTTTATATAACGGTGAATACATACGCCTTAAAAATGCAAGTATTGGTTATACATATTCAGGTAATTTTATTAAGCGCATGCATTTTACTTCAGCAAGATTGTATGTAATGGGCACTAATTTAATAACCATTACGCATTACCCCGGAGACCCGGAAGTGAACACAGAAACTATTGCCAATATTGGCGGCGGCCAGGATTTTTATACTGTTCCGCAGGCAAGAACTTTCACTTTTGGATTGAACGTAAAATTTTAACCTGCTTTAAAATTTAATTATGAAATACTTTAAATATTTACTGGTAACAGCTTTTGTTGTAGCGATATTTTCATGCAATAAAAAACTTGATGTATTACCTCAAAATAATGTTACAGCTATAGAAACCGGCGATGATGTAACTGCATTATTATTTGGTGGCTATTCATTAATGCAAAATGCATCTGCGTTTGGTGAAGAATACATTTTTGCATCAGACCTGCTGGCAAGTGATAACCAGCTTGATTTTATAGGAACGTTTACTGACTATAAAGATTTATCAAATAAGCAGCAAACGCAAACCAATGTTATTCCAACAAATATGTGGGAGAATTCTTACCTGCTTATTGAAAATATGAATATTGTTTTAGATAAGATTTCGCTGGTTGATACATCTGAACAAAAAGAAATTGCTGCAGAAGCAAAGTTTATACGTGGCGTGGCTTACTATGAGTTGATTAATTATTTTGCACAGCCATATTCAGCCGGTAATACATCAGCCAATGCAGGCGTGCCGCTTATTTTACAGCCAACATACAACTATGATTCAACAAAAAATAAACCTGCACGTGCAACTATTGCAGATGTATATAAACAGGTAATAAGCGATCTTACTGATGCTGCCGGTAACCTGCCTGAAACGGCGGACAATGCAAGGGCAACAACTTATGCAGCACAGGCTTTTCTTGCAAGAGTGTATATGAACATGGGTGATTATGCAAACGCTGCAACTGCTGCAAATACTGTAATTACATCAGGCATTTTTACACTTACTTCAACCTTTAACCAGGCATTTAATAATCCCAGCAATTCAACGGAAGATATATTTGGCATACAGCAAACGCCGCAAAGCAACGCAGGTACAGAAGATAATGGTATAGTAACATTTTACCGTTATGCATATGATGCTGATGGAAATAACAAAGGTGGCAGGGGTGATGCACAGGTTGACCCGAATTACCTCACGTATTTTGACGCAAATGATTTCAGGGGCAGCTTTACGTTGGATGGTTCCAGCATTGCAGGTAATGCCGGAACCTATACCCAAAAATGGCTTACGTTTTACCGCGTAGTACCGGTTGTGCGTTTAGCAGAAATGTATTTAACAAGAGGTGAAGCAAATTTTCGTAAAGGTGGTTCACCGGTTGGCGGAGTAACCCCTCTGCAGGATATAAATAAAGTAAGAGAACGTGCCGGAGCAACCGGTATTACTGACTTGTCTGCCGGGGATTTTGTTGATGAACGCTTCAGAGAATTAGGTTTTGAAGGCGACAGGTTATGGACATTAAAACGGCTTAAGCTTAATGTTGGTGATTTTCCTTATAATGATCCTAAACTTGTATTGCCCATACCGCAACGCGAAATTGATGTAAACAGTAATCTTACGCAAAACCCGGGTTATTAAATAGTTTTTGTGCTGCTCAAAAAGCGCTTCGTTGAAAAACGGGGCGTTTTTATTTGGGTAAAACAACACATTTACATCCTAATCAGCCACAATGTTTATTCTAAAGCAGTAAATCGTTTTAACTTTCATTACAATTTCTTAATGAAAAACTTTAAAACATGGCAGACAATCAAGTTACCGCAATTCCGCCTGAAGTAATTGCCCAGGCATTGGATTTATCAAACCAGATTACTACATTATTAACGCCTTACATGGAGGCACTTACGCCGGATGAAAAGCACGGAATTTTAAAAATGGGCGACAAAACCATTGCGTTTGTTTCAAAAGCATTGAGTTATGCAGAAAGTGCCCCGCAATTTGCGCCGGGCTATATGAACACTAAAGATTTAAATGATGATGTTGCAGCCGTAAGCGGCCTTACTTCAATTGAGCAGCCGCTTAAAAACCTTGTTACGCAATTAGATGATACGATTACAATTGCCGGCAGCGAAGCGTACACGGTGGCATTAATGTATTACAACTCGGTAAAAGAAGGTGCAAGGCGTAACATGCCGGGCGCAAAAGCTATTTATGATGACCTGAAGGTGCGTTTTGCAAAAGCGCATCAAAAGGAAATAAAACCACCAACGGCTTAGATTTGGTTTTTGCAATTGCATAAGGGGAAGCATTTTGCTTCTCCTTTTTTGTTATTTGATGACAAGTTGACTCTCCGGGAGTCAACGCAGACTCTTTGAGAATGAGCGGAGACTCTATTACTGTTAAATTTGACTCTCTGAGAGTCACCAGAGATGCTTTGAGAGTTAATAGAGACTCTTTTAAAGTCAACGTTGATGCTTTAAACGTCTTATTTGATGCTTTGATAGTCTCGTTTGATGCTTTGAGAGTCAAGGGAGACACTAAGAGAGTATAATTTTACTCTTTGAATATACAATTTGACTTTCGTAAAATTAAGAGTTGCACAGACGGACGAATTTTTTAAGTTCGAAAAACAGGTGTAAAATTGTAAATTTTCTTACCAAAACAGCAGCAATGTATAAGCTCACAATTCTATTATTATTTTATTTAATAACGCAAGGTTGCAAAACATATTCGTATTTTAATAGCCCGAATAATTTATTAAATGAAAGTTGCCAGGTTTTTTTAAATGATGGTACAGAAGTAGATGGAAAATTAACCATTCAATTTGAAACCGGACATGATAACAACAAGCTTTTAAAAATTATTACAAATACAACTACAGACAAAGAAATATTAGCAACAGACATTAAATATTACAAGTATAATAACGCCTTGTATTTTCCAAAAGCAATAAATCTTGAAGCGTATCAAATTCCTTACAAAGACAAATTATTTACACCTGATGTAAATAATATCTTGTTTTTAAAGCGGCTGACTAACGATAGTGCAAAGCTTCAGCTTTTTGAGTTATATAGGTCAAAGAATAACTCATTAGAAGAGTTTGACCAATATGATTACTATGTATCTTTTAGTAATGAAAACAGATTTGTGTCATGGAGCATTCGTGGCATTAAATTTTTCCCGGACTTTGAAGATAAGATGAGTAAAATTGTATCTGATTGTCCTTTATTGGCGGAAAAGATTGAGCAAAAGCAAAACGGCTATGCTCTTAAACAAGTTTCATTAGATGCAAAAAAGAATGAGGTAATAAAAAGAATTGTTGAAGAATATAATAAATGCAGGTAAGAACTTTTAAAATAAACAAACGTATCAACAACACGAATTAACAAGTGCTTTGTAAATTTTTTTAATTCATATTCGTTTCAGTTTTACTTATTACAACACCATGCATAAACTCCTGTTTGTATTTCTTTGTACAATACTCATCATTAATGCAAATGCACAGGCACCTTATGACCGTGCAATCGGTTTGAAATTTCCCGGTGGTTTTTCTGCAACGTATAAACAGTTTGTAACTGATACACGTAACATCGAAGCGCAGGTCACCTTATGGCATAAAGGCTTTCGGGCATCAGGTTTATATGAGTTTAATTTTTATGCATTTGATGAAGTGCCGGAACTGTCATGGTTTGTTGGTCCCGGCGCACATCTTGGCTTCTGGAAAAGCGCTTATAAAGACAGCTATAATTCAGATATAGATTTAGGTATTGATGGAATCATCGGGCTTGATTATAAAATAAAAGATGCACCCATTAATGTAAGTGTTGATTGGGAGCCTGCTGTAACATTAGTTGGCTCTGCCGGTTTTACACCAGCATTTGGCGGCTTTGCAGTTCGATATACATTTTAATTATTCACTTCAAAATCTATCATGAAAAAACTATTCTTTATTACTGTGCTTATTGCAATCACGGCAAATATTTATGCACAGAAAATGGCACTGGGCGATGATTATAAAACGGCTATCGGTGTAAAAATTTATCCGGGCGCTATATCCGCAAAAACTTTTATAAAAGATGATGTTGCGCTGGAAGGGCTGTTGTATTTCTGGAATTACGGCACACGTATTACCGGCTTGTATGAAATTCACGGCGACATTAATGGCATTGAAGGGTTGAAATATTATTTAGGGCCGGGTGCTCATTTAGGTTTCTGGAATAATCATTGGCAAAACAAATACCCAGAACGTTCTGATGGATTAATGTTTGGTGTTGATGGTGTGATTGGACTTGACTATAAAATTAATGGTGCGCCAATAGATGTAAGCCTTGACTGGCAGCCATCATTCAACTTTGTTGGCTACAATTATTTTGAAGGTGGCTGGGGTGGCTTGGGTGTACGTTATGCGTTTTAAATAAACTGGTTACAATTATTACAGTTACTGCTTTTATTTCAGCCATGAATGTATAACTTCAACTCAGCAAACATTTTATTGCTGAAAGAAGAAATGAAATCTGCACTCTCTGTTGTTTTGTTGTTTAGTTGGCTGAACAATTATGCACAAATAAAAGTTTCCTGTACAGGCACAAGTATTACCGCAGGATATGGAATTGCTGATTCATTAAGTTATCCGAGCCAGTTACAAAAGATTTTAAGCAAAGATTTGATAGGTAATTTTGGCGTAAGCGCTTCTACTATTTTACATCAAACGCAATATCCGTATGTAAGCTATCCGAATTATACAAACGCACAAAACTTTAATCCAAGGGTTACCGCAAGGCTTAACACTTAATTCCAAAACAGGAAAAATAAGTGGTGTGCCGGTTATTATTCAAGGCTCAGACGGCGCAACGTTTATTATAATATTATTTGCTGCTAATGCTTACGGAACCGTTGCAAAAGCGCTTAAGCTTTACATTGCTCCGGCTTCGGTTATTGCAAAATTGTAGAATATTTTAAAAAAGTATTTGCTTAATCAACTCCATTTTTAAATAATTTTACTGCAAGATATTGTGTGATATGAAGCTGTTGATTTGTTGCTGCCTTATTTTATTTTCATCTTCTTGTTTTTCTCAAACCAGTAAAAAAAATTTCTCTGCTATTGACTGGCGTGCAGAAGATATAAACTCTAACTCACCTGATACGTTAGCGCAATTGCTTACTGCATCTTACACTACTCAACTTGATAAAGTACGCTCTATCTTCATATGGATAACAGAACACATTGAATACAATACGCTGCGCTTTCAGCCTTATATAAAATATCATGACGATGGAATTGAAAGTGAAGAGGACAGCTTGCCCGGCTTGAGACCGTTGGATGAAAGAGTTGCACGCATTGTTTTAAAAAGAAGGCAAACAGTGTGTGAAGGTTACTCGAGATTATTTAAAACGCTTTGTGATTTTGCAGGAATAAAAAGTGAAATAATTTGTGGTTATGCAAGATCAAATTCTGGCTCTAAAAAATTTCAATGCAACCACAACTGGAATGCCGTAATGATTGACAGCAACTGGTACCTGCTGGATGCAACATGGGCAAGTGGTTACTTAAGTTTTTCAGGCACGCAATTCATACGAGATTACAACGATTATTATTTTCTTACGCCGCCAAAATATTTTATAGAAGACCATTATCCTGAAGATGTAAAGTGGACGTTACTAAATGATCCGCCAACATTGAACGAGTTTAAAAACTCGCCTTTTAAGCAATCAGCTTTTAATCGTCATAACATAATTTCTTATGCTCCTTTAAAAGGTATTATTAATACAACGGTTGGCGATACAATAAACATTGAATTGCAAACAATTGATGAGAACAAAAGATTATGTGTTATAGATTATCCCAACACAGATTCAATCACTATTGCCAATGCAGACTCTGCTTCTGTTGTAAATAAAACAGCAGTTACATCAGGCAATAAAATTAAATGCAGTTATGTGGTTGAATCTCAAAACCCGCAATGGCTGCAGGTAATTTATAACGGTGACATTGTATTAAGGTATAAGCTGAATATAGAAGAACAACCATTTAACTATCCACAAATCATTATAAAAGATATTGCTTCTAAAAATTAATGGCTTTAAGCGCGTTGATGTTGCTTCGTGCCTTATTTTTATCGCTCACCTTTAATTATATACATGAAAAAAATCAGCTTGTTTGTTTGTTGCCTTGGAGTTTATTTTACAGCATTCTGTAATATCGATTCTTCCATTGCCATAATTCCGCAACCTGTAAAACTTGAAAAAAAGACCGGCAGTTTTATGTTGCCGCATACAGTAACTATTCAAACAGTTGAAACAACAGAACTGAAGCAAACTGTAGTGGATCTTCAGAAAAGATTATCCGTTCCCACAGGTTATAAAGTTTTAATATCAGGCAATATGCCAACGGCTGTTATACAATTAATGCTGAACAAACCGAATGATGGAGTGCTTGGAGATGAAGGTTATACTTTATCAGTTACATCAAAACAAATAATTATTAAAGCCAATAAACCGGCAGGTGTTTTTTATGGTGTGCAAACATTAATGCAATTATTTCCTGCGGCAATTGAAGACAGTGTAAAGGCTGATGTTACAGAGTGGAAAATACCTTGCTTGGAGATAACAGATTATCCAAAGTTTAGCTGGCGTGGTTTAATGTTTGATGTTTCGCGTCACTTCTTTACAAAACCCGAAGTAGAAAAATACATTGACCAGATGGCAAAGTATAAACTAAACTTATTGCATTTGCATTTAGCCGATGATGAAGGCTGGCGTGTTGAAATCAAGAGCCTGCCTAACCTTACAAAAGTGGGTGCATACAATGCAAAACGTGTTGGCCACTTTGGGGATTTCAAACCAATACCGGTAAATGAGCCTAGAACGTATGGTGGTTTTTATACGCAGGATGATATAAAAGAAATGGTGCAGTATGCTAAAGAAAGATTTGTAAATATTATGCCCGAGATTGATGTGCCCGGCCATAGCCTGGCGTTGATTGCATCCTATCCTGAGTTGTCATGCACAGCCGGTGCAGAAAATTATAAAGTGCGTTCCGGTGAAGAAATAATGGATTGGTCGCAAAACCCGCCGGTTGCATTGGTAGATAATACACTTTGCCCTGCCAACGAAAAAGTATATGTGTATTTAGATAAAATAATGACAGAAATAGCAGCTCTTTTTCCGTTTGCCTATATTCACTGCGGTGGTGATGAATGCCCGAAAAATTTCTGGGCAAAAAGTGATTCTGTTCATGCATTAATGCAAAAAGAAAATTTAAAAACTTATGAAGAAGTGCAGAGTTATTTTGAAAAAAGATTAGAGAAAATTGTTGAATCAAAGGGCAAAAGATTTATGGGCTGGGATGAAATTCTGGAAGGTGGCCTTGCACCTGATGCAGCCGTAATGGATTGGCGCAGTTGGAAAGACGGAATTTCAACTGACAGTACAAGAAAAAATACAAGTGCTGCCGTAACTGCTGCTTCAATGGGTCATAATGTTGTGATGACACCAACTGAATTTGTATACATTGATTATATGCAAAGTGATAGCCTCATGGAGCCATATGTATATTCTACGCTGCGTTTAAACAAGGTGTATAGTTTCAACGTTATGCCGGCAGGAATTGATCAGCAATATCAAAAATATATATTAGGTGCGCAGGCAAATTTGTGGACGGAACAGGTGTATAACTTTCGCCAGGCTGAATACATGACATGGCCACGTGCTTTTGCATTAGCAGAAGATACATGGTCGCCGTCTGCAAATAAAAACTGGGATGATTTTGTAAATAGAGTTGAACAACAATTTAAGCGCTTTAATGTGGAAGAAGTGAAGTATGCACCGAGTATGTATGATCCCGAATTTATTCCTGCACTTCAGCCGGACAGTACATTAAAAATTGAACTAAAGAATGAAGTGAACGGGCTTGACATTTATTACAGCTTTGATAATTCTTATCCTGATAAATTCTATCCTAAATACACAGCGCCTTTAATTGCACCGGTTGATGCAATGCAATTAAAAGTTATCACATACCGTAATGGTAAACCAATCGGAAGAATGATTGCAATGCCTATAAAAGTGTTAATGGGAAGAGCAACCCAGAAATGATGAACACGTTCTTATCGCGAAGCAAAACAAAAATTTCATGCGCCGTTTAAGTGTTGCTATATTGTTTATTGTTTGTGTTGCACACATTGCAGCGCAGGACACATTGGCTAAAACTTTATTATGGCAAATAACCGGACCGGGCATCAGCAAGCCATCTTATTTATATGGCACTATTCATTTAATGTGCCCGGATGAGATCATAGTAAGCGATACTTTAAGAGCAAAATTTTATTCAGCACAGAAATTATTTTTAGAAGTTAATCTTGACGATCCGTCTGTGATGACAAAAACAATGCAGCAGATGAACATGAAGAATGATACAACGCTGAAGCAATTAATGTCTGCTGTTCAATATGATTCACTTGCTGTTCAGTTTAAAAAATTAACCGGTGTTGCTTTAACAATGATTGATAAAGTGAAGCCTGAATTGGCAGAGGCAATGATCTATCCTGCGTTGCTTGGTTGCGAAGGTGCAGAAGCATGGGAACAAAAATTTGTGCAACTGGCTAAAGCAAACAATATGGGAGTCAGTGGTCTTGAAAATGTAGAAGACCAGTTAAAAATTTTTGACGAAATACCTTATGCAAACCAGGCTAAAGAATTAAGAGAAACACTTAAAGATATTGACAGCACAAAGCAAAGCTTTAATCAGCTCATTACATTTTACAGAGAGAAAAATTTAGATGCTTTAAGCAAAATGTTAAGTGAAGATGATGAGTTGTCTCAGTATGATGATCTGCTCCTAAACAATCGTAATAAAAAATGGGTACCTGAAATTATTGAGCAGGCGAAGCTTCAGCCAACATTTTTTGCCGTTGGCGCCGGGCATTTGGGTGGCATTACTGGTCTCATTCATTCTTTAATTAAACAAAGTTACTCAGTTACGCCTGTAAATTATTAAAGAATTTTTCATTGTATTAGCATTTATTGATTAAGCTACTTACGTCTGGGTCATTCTATATAACGCTGGCATATTGTTAGCTGATTTTAAAACTTAAAAATATTACGATGAAAAAGTTTATTTTGTTCACAATGCTTATATCAGGCATTATAACTCTCAGCAGTTGCGGGCCTGCACGTTATTCAGTAGTTGATCAGCCCGTTGCTCCTGTATATGAACGCCCGGTTGCACCAAATCCTAATTATGTTTGGGTTGATGGCGACTGGTATTATCGTGGCGGAAGATATACGTATCGTAACGGTTATTGGGCGCAACCAAGAGCACACCGTGTATGGACAGGTGGCACATGGGTTCGCGGTGGCCGTGGTTATTACTGGAAAAGAGGTTATTGGAGATAGTTATCAATGATGATAAAGGCTGTTTACGTAGCCTTTATCATTTCAACAAATTCAATATAAAGCTTTGATGCGCACCAATATTTAATGCAGCAGAAATATTGTTTGATGAACTATCTATCGCATTTATTGCTTTAGAAAAACCATTCGTTCTCTGACTATATTTTTTAAAATCTATTGATTGATCTTTGTCGCTTGTGTTTAGTATAATCATTACAGTTTGCTTATCATCATACCTGAAGTAAACATACAAGCCATCAGCCGGAACATATTGCATAAGCTTTCCTGTTTTAATGGCTGATGCATTCATCCTGAAATGCGCTAATGTTTTTACATAATTATATGCATCGTTTTCCTGCTGCGTTCTTCCTGCTGCAATAAATTTATTGGATGAATCGCCCTGCCAGCCGCCGGGAAAATCTTTTCTTACTTCTGCATCAGTTGGGTTTTTAAAATTTTTCATCAGTATTTCTGTACCATAATATAACTGCGGAATGCCACGTTCAGTAAGCAATAAAGTAATGCCTTGTTTATACTTATTAAAGTCTTCACCAATTACAGAATAAAAACGATCCTGGTCATGGTTATCCAATAATATCTGATTGCACATCGGGTTTTTATACAAAATGTCCTGCACCAGAATATCATACAACCGTGTGGAACCATTCTCCCAGCCAAACGGTTCGTTTAGCGCTGCCTGCATGCCGCCTTCCAGTTGAAAATCTATAACTCCCTGCAGGTTACTTTTCCAGTTTGTGTTGATATTATTCTGACAATAATAAGCCTGTTCAGTAACCGAGTGCATGGTTGTTTCTCCAAACACAGTTATGTGCGGAAACTCACCAACCAAAGCCTCATTAATATTATTAAGAAAATCGCAGTCGCTATAGAAATAAGTATCAACGCGCCATCCATCAATACCAAATTCTTCAACAGCCCAGATTGCATATTGAATAAGATAATTGGCAACAAAAGGATTTTGTTGATTTAAGTCAGGCAAGAAAGGTGTGAACCATCCTTTCACAGAAATATCATAATCACTTTTCGCTGCATACGCATCAACAAGTGGCTGATCTTTATAAGTTGTATTTGTATATGTCGGCCATTGATTAAAGAAATCTTTTGAAGGCATGTCGGTATATAAAAAATGCTTGTCGCCAACATGATTATAAACCGCATCCTGTATGATTTTTAAATGATGCGCATGAGCTGAATCAATCATCTCTTTATAACCATCATTGCCGCCGAAACGCTTATCTATCTTATATTGATTGGTAAATGCATAACCATGATAGGTACTGCGCATCGTGCCGCCTTCACTGGTTAAAGCCATATCATTTTCAACAACCGGAGTAAGCCATAAAGTGGTTGCACCAAGATCATTGAAATAATCAAGATGATTGATGATGCCTTTAAAATCACCGCCATGACGAAGGAAAGGACTGGTGCGGTCTGATGATGTATCATTCATATCACTGAACTTATCATTTGAAGGATCGCCGTTGCTGAAACGGTCAGGCATTAATAAATAAATAAGGTCAGATGATGTAACACCTTGTGCATATAAAGTTCCGTTGCCTTGCCTTCTTGCTTTCAGTTCATAATCAATTGAAATTTTTTTATCACCTGAACCAAAATTAAATATGCGTTTACCTGCTTTTGCGGTTTTATCTATCACCAGATCTAAAAAAATATAGTTAGCATTTTCAACACGCTCTATTCTAACCAGTGTTATTCCATTGGCAATCTTAATGCCTGCATCAGCCATTTTTATAATTGGTATCCTGTCTGCAATTTTATTACTATGCACCATTAGTTGCAGGTTAGGATTCTTCATTCCAACAAACCAATGTGTTGGATAGATGTCTATACTTTGCGCTGTAACTGTTATGCATATTGACGTAAAAAGTAAAAAGTAAAAAAGCTTTTTATGAATCACGGTCAGTTAATTTAAAATTTATTTATTGGGTTGATGATAGAATTGCTCTTTGTTATATTGAATCAACATTAGTTTTTAACATCTCTACATCTTCAGTAATTTCTTTTGAATTTTCTTTATAATTTTCATTCACAATCACATTTAAAAATCCTGCGATTATCATTGAAATACCGCCAACCAGCAATGCATAAATGCTTTCATCATTAAAAACATGCTTTACAAAAAAACCTAAGATAGCAGCGGCTAAAATCTGTGGAATCACAATAAAGAAATTAAACACACCCATATAAAAACCCATTTTGTTTGATGGCAACGCGCCGGCAAGAATTGCGTAAGGCATGGTGAGTGTTGATGCCCATGCAAGCCCAACTAATATCATTGATAGCAACAGCGTATGATTATCTTTTACAAAGAATATGGATATTAGCCCGATGCCACCAAGAATTAAACAGATCATGTGTGTATAGCGCCTGCTGATTTTTGCTGCCAGCATCGGTAACAGGAATGCAGCCAGCGCAGAGATGCCATTATACACCATAAACATAACGCCAACCCAATCGCCGGCATCCTGGAAAGATTTGGAAGTTGTATCTGTGGTATGATATACATTTTGTGCAATGCCTGCTGTTGTGTAAATCCACATGGAAAAAAAAGCAAGCCAGGTAAAGAATTGTACAACCGCTAACTGCAACATAGTTTTCGGCATAGAAGTAATGCCTTTTACAATTTCGACCAGTCCTTTTGCCAGGCCTTTTGATTCCAGTTTTTCTTCTTCCCATTTAACAATATCATCCGGTGGAAATTCTTTGGTTGTAAAAACCGTCCACATAACGGCGCATAAAAAAACAACGCCGCCGATATAAAAAGAATATTTTACTGAAGGTGGAATTATACCATGCGGGGCTGTATTGCTGATATGAAAATAGTTAGTGAAAATATAAGGCAGCAACGAAGCAATAACAGCGCCCAGCCCGATAAAAAATGTTTGCATGGCAAAGCCGGTAGTGCGCTGCGATGCAGGTAACTTATCGCCCACAAAAGCACGGAAAGGTTCCATCGAAATATTGATAGAAGCATCGAGCACCCAAAGCAGCATGGCAGCCATCCATAATGCAATGGAATTGGGCATTAATAACAGCGCCACAGATGCCAGTATCGAACCAATAAAAAAGAATGGCCGCCGCCTGCCCCAGAACGGGTGCCACGTTCTGTCACTTAAATAACCAATGATTGGTTGTATAATAAGGCCGGTGAATGGTGCAGCTATCCATAAGATAGCGATATTATCAAGATCAGCACCGAGCGTTTGAAATATGCGGCTTACGTTAGCATTTTGTAAGGCAAAACCAAACTGTATCCCAAAGAAGCCGAAGCTCATATTAAAGAGTTGCGAGAGGGTAAGCCTTGGCTTATTATCCGTGGTAATTAACGCTGACATATCAATCGTTTATCAAACAAATTTATGTGTAAAAAATACATTGAAAAACATTACCTAATAATGTTACTATATTCTGTTTCATTATAGCGAAAATTTTATTTAAAATTTTAATTCCTTTAATAAAATGCAATATGAATATTTTGTTATTAAAAAATTAAATGTTTTCGTGGCATGGTTTTATCACTTTAAAGATTACTTTGAATGACAACAACGATAACGATAGCAACAGCCCATTTACAATTAGTATAATAGAAGAACAACTTCACCTTGATAAAAAGCTTGTTGAGAACGCTACAATTCAAATAACAAGAAAGATTGTTGAAGTAAATGAAACAGCTTCTTTAAATCTATTTAGTGAAGATATTGAAATTAAAAAAGTTCTTATCAACACTTATGTTTCAGAAACGCCTGCAATAAGGCATGAAGGAAATGTTATAATAATACCTGTTGTAAAAGAAGTGGTAGTAGTTGAAAAAAAGTTATTACTGGTTGAAGAAGTTTATATAACAAAACATACTACCACTAAAGAACACACAGAAACAGTTAGTTTAAAAAAACAGGAAGTTACAGTTACACGTATTCCATCACTTAACAATACAAGCCTCTAATTCACAAACAATAAATAACAACTAAAAATTATGACACAAACAGTAGTCGGTATTTTTAACAGCGCTTCCGACGCTCAAAACGCAGTTGACCAGTTATTAAGTAACGGATTTGATAACGGTGATGTTGATATAAAAGCAGGCAGTTCACCTGATTATGCAACAAGTGCAGCTACAACAGCTAATGCTGATAACTCTAATGGTATTTCAAGATTCTTCAAGAACCTGTTTAATGATGATGACGCAACTGCACGTTACTCCGCTGCTGCTGAGAGAGGCACCGTGGTTAGTGTGTATACGCAAACTGAAGAAGAAGCCAGCCGTGCATCAGTGATACTTGACCAATATGGTGCTATTGATGTTGATAACGATTCTGATGATTTAACAAACACATCAGCTTCAAATACGCAAAACTTTAATGCAAACAACACCGATACAAAAGGAAACAATGCCGGTAAAAAAATATCTGTAGTGGAAGAAAAATTACAGGTGGGCAAAAGGGAAGTTTCTACAGGTGGTGTGCGCATTAAAAGCCGCATTGTTGAAAAACCAGTTGAAGAAAGTCTGAGATTACGCGAAGAACGTGTAAATGTTAACCGCAATAAAGTTGACAGGGTTGCTTCTGATGCAGATTTTGCTAATTTTAATGAGGGCACTATTGAAATGAAAGAATATGCCGAAATACCGGTTGTTTCTAAAGAAGCCAGAGTTGTTGAAGAAATTTCTTTAGACAAACAGGTTAACCAACGTGAAGAAACTGTACGTGATACTGTACGCAAAACTGAAGTTGATATTGAGCAGCTTGATGCTAACAAAAACTAATTCATATCCCTATACCCAATAAAAAAGCAGGCTTTAAAAGGCCTGCTTTTTTTTGCCCATTATACTAAAATATTATAAATAAACAGAAGTAAGAATATAACACAGCAATAAAATACATTTAAATACGTATATATGAAAAATTTTTAAAACTATAAATTTAACTCAATGAGAAAAATCCTGTTTTCAGTTTTTGCCGGCGGAATAATTTTAGCGGGCTGTAGCAAAAGTTCAGACAATTCTCCCGCAAGTATTGTTGGTACATGGAAATCCAATAATATTATTACGATAGAATATGCAAACAATATTAAAGTTGGCGGAGACACAACTACTGCCGGCGAAACCCTGGTTTTTGGGAGCGATGGGACCTATACGGATACTGACAGTACTGGACCTTCTACCGGTTCGTACACATACAACTCTTCAAGTAAAGTGTTATCGATTACTACTGATGGCGTTACCCAAAGTGCTCATGTTACTAATCTTACTTCCAGCGATTTGCATCTAAACGTTGATTCAAGTTTTGTAGAGAATGGCATTACAGCCCGGGTTACTGTTGATGCTGATTATAAGAAATAAACCAACATTTTTAATTAAAAAGGCTGAAGTAATCTTCAGCCTTTTTTATTGCTATAACTTTTCTACTTATCTTCTTTTATTGCCTTCATACCTTTTGTCCAGCGCAGCAGTTGTGTAAGCATAATATCCGCAGATTTTACAACATGTTCATTCGGCATAAAAATACCATCCTCATTAATTGCCTGTGTTACAAAAGGTATATGCACGCCTTCTGAAACGGCTATACATCTTAAAGACAGAAGGTCAACTTTTAAACTCATCCAGCCTCTTACACCAGCAAACGGGCCTGCAGAATAAGTAACCAGCCCGGCAGCCTTAAACGCCCATTCATGCACCAAATATTCCAGCGCATTTTTTAAAGAGGCAGGATAACTGTAATCATATTCGGCGCTCACAAAAATAAAGGCGTCTGCTTCCTCAATTTTTGCGCTCCAGGCTTTGGTATGTTCATGCTCATATTGCTTCATCATCGGGTGCACCGCTTCGTTCATCAGCGGCAGGTTTATCTCGCCAAGGTCAAGCACTTCCACTTCAAAATTGCTGGTTTGCTTTGCCAGTTCTGCTATCCAGTTAGCAACTACCGGCCCTTTTCTTCCCGGCCTCACCGTAGATGATATTACTTTCAGTTTATACATTATTTAATTTTCGCGAAAGTATTTCAATGCCTGTCAGCAACCGGTTTTAATTAAAGCAAACTTCTTTTTATTATAAAATTTGCTGGTTTCATTTATACTGCCGATATTCGGTAAGCAATTTCAATTACCAAAAAATCCCCTGAAAAAAATCCAAACCGGTAAATTGAAACTGCTCTTCCGGGCCTTTATGTAACGGTTTGTTTGTTATCCCTCTGGAAATTAAAGAAGAAGATTTGTGTTTGCAACGATTGAAGTTTTATTGCCGAAGTGCAGTTAAAAGAAAACGTGGTTATTATCCGCAGAAACGGGGTTGTTATGATTGAATGATAGTGGATGTGCCAAAATGATAGTGGACGAGCCCGAAATGATATTTCTTCCACCAATACAAATGGTAAAATCAAATTTCATAAAGCAGAAACAATGAACATTGAACTGTGTAAAGCAGGGATATATAATGGATTAATTCAAAAGTCAATTACTGCTTGGCTTGATTTAAGGAATAAAGCAGCACATGGAAAGCATAGAGAATACGATTTAAGTCAAGTACAAAATTTGCTTCAATCTGTTAGGGATTTTGCTTCAAAATATCTTTAGCTGTGCACATTACATTTCAAACATAAATTTTACTATGAATTGCCTAAAATTGATTCTTGATTTTATAGCTGCGATTTCGTGGCAAATTACCGTAGTTGCAATCGTTTGTTATTTCCGAAAAAGTATAAAGACATTCTTTGACAAAGCAAACAGAATAGCATTACCAGGAGGATTTTCTGTTGAAATCGATAAAGAGATTCTTGAAGTAAAAGCACTATCAAAGGAGATAAAAAACGAACGCAAGCCAGAAGTTCAAAAAGAAATTGATGAGGTAACATCAACAAATGAAAACGAAGCAAATAAGCGTATGATTGAACTTGGATTAATTCCTTCACCGAGTGGGCTCAACTTGGATTATTATCGCAACTTAATCGATACTGATCCAAGACTAGCTTTAATTGGTTTAAGAGTTGACCTTGAAACAATGTTGAAGAATTTAGCAAAAGGATTCAAAATTGAAATAACAGGAAAAACAGCTACATCAAAAATTGTATTAAAACTTGCAGAAAAAGGAGCAATAACTTCAAGACAAAATCAATTTATACTTAAATTATTGAGTATTTGTAATTCAGCAGCACATGGAGCAATGATTACAAAATCGCAAGCTTTAGAGGTGTTAAACGTTGGAGAAATCTTAGTTAAAGAATACTTAGCATGGTTAAATTGGGGGTTTAAATAACTCCCATACTGGCGTAATATTTCCCTATCGGTTGGTGTCCGCACCAACCGAAATAATTAATAATGACACCACGCAGTTTATTAAATATTGTTTTTAAAGTAGCAGGAATTTTCTTGCTGCCACAAACATTAGAAACGTTTGTTCAATTTATTTTAACCGCAACTAACTTACCCAAACAAGATTGGGGACAGATTTATCTATACAATGTATTATTTACTTTTTTTCAATTGTTTATGTATGTTTTACTTACGTATGCTCTGATTTTAAAATCAAACTGGTTTATTGAAAAGTTTAAAATTGATAAAGACTTTGAACAAACTGATTTTCCTTTAAACATTCATCGTTCAACAATCATCAGCATATCAATAATTGTAACCGGTTCACTTATTATTATAGATTCATTTCCGTCGTTAATACGTTATATAATTCTTTATTTTCAAAACCGGCAAATGCAAAAAGCTTCTTTTGGCGCTTACAAACCATACGATTTTAGCTATATGATTATTTATACTGTAAAACTTATAATAGGTCTTGTACTTGTGGGCAATCAAAGGTTATTCACAAATTTTATTGAGCTTAAAAGAAAAAATTAATGCTTGAATTGTATGAAGAATAAATTGTGGCTTCAGTTATTTTATGCTTTTATAATCATTTCAATAATTGTCAAATCATTCCAGGTATTAGACAGGCTGTTTAATGTTATTATATTAAATCTTCAGCTTCACGGCAGTGGTAATTATGATAAACCAGTTCATTTTATCTTTTCAGAAATAAAAATTGAGTATTGGTTTTCAGCCATAATTTATTTATTGTTTGTAACAGCTTTTTCTATTTGGTTATACTTAAAATATAAACAGGCAAATCAAACAACTAATATAAATCTGTCATATAAACCAATATGGGCATTGTTCTCATTCATCATTCCAATTTTTAACCTGATTGCTCCTTATAGGATAATGAATGATTTATGGACAGTGTTTAACAGAGATATATCAATTGAAAACGAAGGAAAACAACTGATAAAACAATGGTGGTTTTTAAGTGTGTCACTTTTTATTCTCAACAGGTTTCTCAGTATTCATTACAAAACTGTACAAGATCTGAATACATTTTTAAATGAGGAGTATTGCTATCTTTTTTTACATGCAGTTTCTATTCATTATTACATGTTGGTAAGAAGATTAGTTAATAGCATTGATATGTAGCAATTGTACTTATCAGTTGTTTTTCTAATCTCTTCCGTCTCAGCAAGGTCTTCATTGCTGAGCTTGTGCGCAGCATCAGACTATAAGTTATAATACTTCGCATTGTGTTTTCAACACTCATTATTACCCAATTAGATTGACTATTTATGTACACATTATTAGGTATTTGGGCTTTATATTCTGCTAAAGAATTAAACACAACAAGCAATTAATATGGCATGATATTGATAATTTTTACAGTAACTTAAATATTAAAATTATGAACATTGAGGAGATTGAAAAAACGGTTAAAAACCCTGTAAAACGCCGCTTGTTTTTTAAGGGACTTGCTATTACAAGTATAGGTGCCGCAGTATTTGGATTAGCAGTTAAAGGACAGGCGCAAAGTGACCCGGGGCCTGACCAGCCGGAAGCAGAAAGTGGCCATGATTACCCTATGGCAAAACCAAACGCCCAAACCGAAGCAGATTTTCGTAATGGTGTTATCGGGCCTGCTATGCTTTCCCTTGCTACCAGCAAAATAGCTGTTGACAAAGCAACCAACGCTAAGGCGCTTGAGTTTGCAAAGTTTGAACTGCGTGAAGCAATTGGTGTAACCACCGTATTGCAAAGTTTAGGAACAGCAGTGCCGCCAATGGATGCTGTTGCAACCGCCACACTGCAAAAAATACAAAGTGCATCAAAAGGTGCAGCGTTTGATAAAGCTTACATAAATGCTCAATTATTAAATCATGAATTTTTGCGTGACTTGGGCACATCTTATTTAGCCAACTCTGCAAACCAGACAAGCATGGAGGAAATGCATGGCCGGCACCTGGCAATGTTAACCCTTGGCCAGTTTAAAGATCATGTGGTGCTTACAAAAGATATTTTGAAAATGATTTAAATAGTTACTCACTAAATATAAATCGTCCCTTGAGGGCGATTTTTTTATTTATGCTCCTGTTGGTGTTCATTACCAATAAGCCAAATTTTGGTATGAGTGAGAAAACTCCGGCGTTTATCTTCATTATAATAAAAAAAAGATGATGAATATACCAGGCAACAGCCTACGTTTTTTTTCTCCTGAATCTTTTGCTGAGAATAATAATTGTAATAAGCCAGAGGAGAGCGGAGAAAATAAAAATAGATGGATTTATTGAATAGTCTGCAGCCATCATATCATTTAAAGTAGTATCGTAATACACATTCAGCCGGCTGCCTTTTTGCAAACTGTTATAATCATGCAGGCTTACCGGTATCGTTCTATCATTATTTTTAAAATCAACCGTAGCTGTATATACATAGCGGAAAGGATCAAAGTTGCCGTTATTACCGTTATCGTTATACAAATAATAAACGTCTTTATCTAAAACAGTAACCTGCTGCTTTTCACCTGTGTTTTTTATATGATGATAATACCGGTAATAATTAAATGCGTCATAACTAACATATACCACACCAGCCAGCAGCAACACGGAAAAAACAAAACCTGCAACCGAGGTTATAACATACAAACCCGGGATGCGTGCCAGTAAACCTGCAAGCAGGAAGAAGAAAGCAAGAGCGACAAGGAGAAATGACAGCAATGATTTATGCAGCGGGCTTAACAGCGCAACACCCGTCCACCCTATTAACAGGGATTCATTATTTTTTGAGCTGTATATTTCTTTTGAAGGTTGCCGGAAAGCATCTGATGATGGGTTGTACAACAACGTCAATTTTGTACCTTCTGTAACAAACACACTGTCTTGTGTATAGCGGGTATTATAAGTTTTGCCTTTGTAAGTAAAGCTGATGTATTTTATATTTCCCAGGTAATCTGTCCAGTTCTTTTTAGCATCATTGTAACCGTTTACTGTAATAGTTACAGGCTTGCCTTGCTGCTGAAATTCGTAAGACAATTTTTCCTGGTGATATAAGCCCCAGAATATCCAGGTAAGAAATGCAAACATAACCGTAAGAATAAGATGCAGCACAAACATCAGGAACCCCTTTACTGAACTAAGAAATGTTGCAGGCATTAATAAAAGTTGATTGTTTTTTCTGTGTTAGCAGAGACAAAACGAAGTTAAGCAATTGAACAAGCTTTGCGTTTTCCCGCCTTGTTGGTGTTCCTTCACCAACAAGTATCTAACCTTCATAATGAGTTAAAAACCTCCAACGCTTGTCTTCATTAAAATAAAAAGAAGCAGATTGTCAGGCTTTGCTGATAAAGAACACCAGCAAAGGCTGAAGGTGAAGAAGAATTATTATTATTGTAAAAACTTTTTTGAAAAAGATTTCATCAAAGCTTGCTGCAACAATTGTTGGGTTATGTTGCTGTTTAGCTGCAACTGCCCAAAACTATAAAACCGGTAGCTGGGATGTTGCAAGCTTAACCTATCACCTTAATAACAAATTTGTTTTGTATGGCGAAGTGCAGGCAAGAAGCCAGTCTTTTACAAAGGATTTTTTTTACCATGAACTTAAAGGCGGCTTAACGTATAACCTGCCTAAAAAAAGTTCTGTATTTATTGGGTTCGGCAATTATGAAACCTACACTTTTCCGGGAGACTTTAAAAAACCTGTAACTGCCAACGAATTCAGGTTATGGGAACAATTTGTATTTAATAATAACTTCAGTCATTTAAGGCTTGAGCATCGCTATCGTATAGAGCAGCGATGGATCAATGGCAATTATTTTAACCGTTTCCGTTATCGCTTAAACCCTGTTATTGCTATCAATCATGCCACCGTAGTGCCGCATACAGTATTTGCCTCTTTGTTTGATGAAGTATTTTTTACAGATAAAGCGCCCTACTTTATACGTAACCGTGTATTTGCAGGTGCAGGTTACCAGTTTAATAATTTGTTTACAGTACAAACAGGTTTTATAAGGCAGTTCGATTACCGTGTGAGCGATGGCGGAACAGGTAAAAATTTTATTCAGACAACATTCTTTTTCAATGTAAATCATACCGCAGCAAAAACAAATGTGCATTTGTCTAATACAGATTAACAAGCCCCCCCATTACCGCGCAAGTAAAAGCCGCAGAGCAATGTGCATAGCTGCTTGTGCTCTGTGATCACTTCCGTCTCAGCAGATTCTTTATTTCATGGCATGTGCGCAGCATGAGGCCTGCGTTATAAGTTGGCATACCCAAATTAATGGATTCCTGATTGTACAAATTGTAATTAACCAGGTTTTATAAATACAGTCTCGCAGCATCACACAAAGGCTTTTAACCAACACCGTACACAAACGCCGAACAGTTAAGTTTGCATTGCAATGAAACATAAAACCATAAACTTTAATTATTCAGATTTTGATACAGTAAAAAATATTGCGCTGAAGTTTCCGGGCACAGAAGAAAGTATATCACATGAAGGAACACCGTCAGTAAAAATGCGTGGCAAATTAATGTGCAGGCTTCATGATAGCGGTGAATTTATTCCCATTCATCTTGATTTTGAAAACAGGGATAAATACCTGGATAGTTACCCCGAAATTTTTCATGTGCCAGACCATTTTAAACCGTATCCCTACATATGTATGTGGCTGCACAATTATAACAGGGATTTGCTACATGAAATTCTTGAATTAAGCTGGAAAGGGCTTGCCACAAAACGGCAGGTAAAAGCATACGAAGAACATAAAACACTGAACCGCTGATAAGATATTGTTGCGGCTCAATTAAGGTTTAATGTATAAACGCAGGGACGGTTATTATCTTACAACTGAATTATTAAGCTGATTATCTTGTAACATGAATAATAACGTTTCAGAATTTCAGCCTTTAACCGTAATTGGTATTAAGAGCGAATCAGCAATAAAGGTTGCTGATTCCCGAAAAATAAAAAGACATGACTAATATTGAAATAGCAAACTTGTATGAGCGGGACCTTAATTACAGCGGCCTTTATATCGGGTATTCTATTTTTTAGTAGCTGACTGTGATTATCTCAACCTTAGCGAAATAATAATTTCACCTGGCTATCTTGTAGGCTATTAAAATTGCTTCATCTTCATTACGCATTACCCAACAAAGAAAAACATGAAATCAATCTGGCAGTAAGTGTTACAGTTAAATTGGCTGTTGTCTTTAAATTGTAGTTTCCGCTGAAAGTTTTTGTTGTTAATATAAAAAATCAGAAGTGTTTACAATGGCGATAAAAGTTTGACTACTTAAACGGTGCTTTCAAATCAAATAAGACCTCCAGCATCAGCAAAAAATGACACAACTTCATTTACTAATAATTTTTAGCACAAAAATATCTTGGCTTCACTGCGTCAAATCTTTTTTTGACAAATAAAATTACTCATTTCGAAATATGATATAGTAGCAGTTCTTTTCACTATTTCAATTTGTTTTTGTGCTTATTTGAACAAACAGTTAATTAAACGCTCAATGTCTCACTATATTCTTTAGGTTTGATTATATGAAAACAAGCAGTTTCTTTATTTCATTTTTTCTTATCGTTATAACATCCTGTGCGCAAAAAAGGCAGTCCATCGTTGGCGTTGGTAAAGAAGTTGATCCTTATCATTTCACTCAAACAAAAAATTTAACCATTACACATGGTTGCGTTTTAAGTGCAGAACCTCTTGCAAGCGAAGTTGGTCTGGCTGTA
The DNA here is from genome assembly GCA_903642275.1 of Chitinophagaceae bacterium. GTDB lineage: Bacteria > Bacteroidota > Bacteroidia > Chitinophagales > Chitinophagaceae > Parafilimonas. The sequence continues at coordinate 20,408 of CAHJWK010000027.1, read as the reverse complement.
ATGAAACGTGGTGGTAATGCTTTTGATGCAATGATTGCAACACAGCTTGCACTGGCAGTGGTCTATCCTGACGCCGGTAATATTGGTGGTGGTGGTTTTACAGTTGCAAGAACCAGCAACGATTCTCTGATTGCATTAGATTACCGTGAAATGGCCCCGCTTAAAGGCAGCCGTGATATGTATATTGATTCTGCAGGAAATGCAAGAACAGACTGGTCGCAGAACGGCCATTTATCCGTTGGTGTTCCCGGCACTGTTGCGGGCTTGTTTGAAGAACATAAATACGCAAAGCTTCCGTTTGCAGAATTGATTCAACCTGCGATTGATTTGGCACAAAATGGGTTTGTGTTGACCAATGGCCAGGCAAACAGTTTGAATGAAAACCGCGAAGATTTCATTCAGTATAATACAAAGCCGACAGCATTTGTAAAACAAAAAAAATGGATGAAAGGTGATACACTTTTTCAGCCAGAACTTGCAAAGACCTTAATGCGTATTCGTGATTTTGGAATGAAAGGTTTTTATGAAGGCGAAACGGCAAAACTGGTTGTTGCGGAAATGCAGCGAGGCAAAGGATTAATAAGTTATGATGACCTGAAAAGTTATGTGTGCAAAACACGCAAGCCTGTTGAGTTTGATTATCGTGGTTATAATGTTGTGAGCATGCCGCCATCAAGCAGCGGCGGAATTATTTTGGGCGAAATGCTGAAGATGATTGAGCCATATCCAATGCATGATTATGGTTTTCAAACAAAACAAAGTGTGCAGTTAATGATTGAAGCAGAACGCCGTGCTTATGCAGATCGTGCGGAACATTTAGGTGATCCGGAATTCTGGAATGTGCCGCAGAATATTTTATTAAGTGATGCATACAATAAAAAAAGAATGAGCGATTATGATTCAACCAAAGCAAGTGAAAGCAAAAACATAAAAGCAGGCAATGTGCATGAAAGCAATCAAACCACGCACATAAGCATTATTGATGATAAGGGCAACATGGTGGCTGTAACTACTACGTTGAATAACGGTTACGGCAGCAAGACCGTTGTTGGCGGCGCCGGATTTTTTTTAAATGATGAGATGGATGATTTCAGCATTAAGCCCGGAGTGCCGAATATGTTTGGTGCTGTTGGCGGCGATGCTAATGCTATTGCTCCCGGTAAGCGCATGTTAAGTTCAATGACGCCTACATTGGTATTTAAAAACCATAAACCATTTATGGTGGTGGGTACTCCCGGCGGCACAACTATAACTACATCGGTGTTTCAATCTATTGTTAATGTGGTTGATTTTGGAATGGATGCAAAAGATGCGGTTGATAAGCCAAAGTTTCATCATCAATGGTTGCCTGATACCATTTATCTCGAAAAAGGATTTAATAAAACAACTGCAGATGAGCTGCAAAAAATGGGTTATAAATTATATATGTATAACGCAATAGGCAGAACGGAATTAATCAAAATTTTGCCTGACGGTAAGTTTGAAGCAGCTGCAGATATACGCGGTGATGATAGTGTAAGTGGTTATTAATATATACTTATGATGAATCAGCCTAAACTTTATAATAATGTGATGAATTATAAAGTATAAGCTAAAATTCTATTTATACTTTTACTATTTAATCTATAACATGTTTCCTGAGGCAGTAATATTTGATCTTGATGGTACACTCGTAGATAACAATGCATACCATATAGAAGCATGGAAAGTTTTCTATGAAAGGATAGGCAAACCTTTCTCGAAAAAAGAGTACATGAATAATATTAACGGCCGGGTTAACCGTGATATCTTTAATTACGTTTTCGATACAATTTTAAGTGCCGATATGATTGATGAATATTCAATTGAAAAAGAATCCATGTATCGTGATTTGTATGCGCCACACATAAAACCCATTGATGGCCTGATTGATTTTTTAGATGAGTTGGAAAAAGAGAAAATTCCAAAAACAATTGCTACATCAGGCATTGCACCGAACATAAATTTTATGTTTGAACATGTGCCGATTAGAAAATATTATGCTGATGTAATAGATGCATCGCAAATAACAAAAGGCAAACCACATCCTGAGATATTTCTGAAAGCCGCTGCAGCAGTTAATGCTGACCCAACAAATTGCATTGCGTTTGAAGATTCTGTTGCAGGCATACGTTCTGCAAAGGCTGCAGGGATGAAAGTAGTGGGACTAACAACAACGCATACAGCGGATGATATAAAAGAAGCTGACCTTATCATTAAAGATTATACAGAGGTCTCTTTAAGAAAATTGCGGCAACTGAAATAATTATATTACGTTAATACTTTTAATAAAAACATCATGAAAAAATATTTGATTCCTGTTGCTGCTTTACTTGTTTTTGTAACCAGTGCTTTTACCTTTATATATTCTTCCAACAAAAAAAATAATATTGACAATCAAAATGCGGGTAATGGTTTTGCTGTAGTTGAATTATTTACGTCCGAAGGTTGCTCAAGCTGCCCGCCTGCTGATGCTGCTGTTGCCAAAGTTTTAAAAGAATACAACAACAATGTTTATGTGCTCGGCTATCATGTTGATTACTGGGATAACTTAGGTTGGAAAGATGCTTTCAGCAGTGCTGCTTTTACACAACGGCAAAAAAGATATGCTCAGGTTCTAAATCTCTCAAGTATTTATACACCACAGGTTGTTGTTAATGGCGAAGAAGAATTTGTTGGTTCTGATGAAAACAAATTGCACAGCTCAATTAATAATGATTTAAAGCAAACAGAAACAAATGATTTATCGATAAGCGTAAAAGCAAATGATAAAAACCAGGTTGATGTTTCTTATCAAACGAATGCAACAAACAATTTAAATATTGCATTGGTGCAGTTGATGGCTGTATCAAAAATACAGCGTGGTGAAAACAGCGGCGCAACATTGCATCATGTAAACATTGTAAGAAGCCTTCAGACTATATCACTTAAAAAAAATGCAGGAAATGTTTCATTTAATTTACCTGCGGGTTTATCTGCAAAAGATTGCGAGGTGATTGCATTTTCACAGGATGCGAAGAATATGAAGATTACTGCTGCTGCCAAAGCTGATGTTCAGTTATAATATACTTAGCTTTAAATGGGTGAAGCAGAGATAGATACTAATAACCGCATAATCATTATACATTCTCATATCATTACTTATGGAAATGCTGCCGATGAAACTATAACTGAATCCATAAGATCGGAAATAGAAACTATGTGGAATGAACCACATGCAACAATCAATATAAAAGGCGTTTCATTTTTAGTAAGCTTTCATATTACTGCATTATTGCAACCTTCTATTGATGATATAGAAATTTTAAGTAACACCAACTCACGTAATAATTATTTCAGGATTGAAGAATACGCACATGGTAACATATCATTTGTTGATAGCATTGGTTGTAACACGGGTTATTTTAAATTAGAAAATTTATATGTTGGCTCTACAACAGCTGCGCATGAATATGGTCATACGCTTGGGCTGGAACATCCGGTCAATCTTGATTACAGAGGCAAAGACATTCCACGGATTATGTATCCACGCGGTACACTGGTTGATGAGCAGTTTCAATATGATCCATCCAAATCGGCAGGCGTTACAGGTGGCACTATGCATCCCATGTATAGAAAAGTTTTTACAGAAGATATTGTATTGCTAAAGCTTGATAAACTCCGCTTCATTAATAATAAAGCAGTGATTGGTGATTTTACGAATGTGTTTCATTATAATCATGCAGACGAAAGATTTAATGCCTGATTGAATACTTGCATTTTTATATATATTTAAAGTATAAATCAAAACTATGGCAACAAAAAAATCATCTTCAAAAAAGAAAGTACCAAAAACAATTATGCAAAAAATTAGTGTAACAGCATCGTATTTAAAAGACGAGTTTGTTTCAGGTAAAGACCATTTGGTTGAAGTGGCAGGTGATGCAGTTGAATCAATCAAAACATCAATTCATAAAATCACGCATACAGGAAAGGTTGCTAAAAAGTCAGCAATGGTAAAAGCTAAAACGGCAGTAAAAAAACCAGTGAAGAAAACAATTAAAAGAGTTGCTGTTAAAAAAATTGCACCTGTTAAAAAGATTACAGCTGTTAAGAGAAAATAATTTACTGATAGCTTTTTAATGAATTTATCTCGGTTGGCGTTGCCGGCATGATACTAACCGCACAACCACCACCAGGTGCTAATTTTAAATGGAGTATAGTGTTATTATCAACAATAAATTTTTCAATTGTATATGCTTCAGGATTAGCTTTCCAATCGGCATTATCTGCATCACGATAGATGGTAGCAACATATTTTTTATTCGCATCAAGAAAGTCAAATTTAAAAGATGATGTTCTTGCATTTTCATCTGTTATTGCACCAATAAACCAATTGCCTGTTCCTTTTGCTTTGCGTGCAATCGTTATATAATCGCCCGGCTCTGCTTCAATATATTTTGTGTCATCCCAATCAACAGCCACATCTTTTATAAACTGAAAAGCATCCATGTGTGCTGCATAATTTTCGGGCAGGTCTGCAGCCATTTGTAAAGGACTATACATTGTTATGTATAAAGCCAGTTGCTTTGCTAATGTTGTATGCATACGATGCATTGTATCAGCCGCATAATGTGTAAGTTTAAAAATGCCCGGCGTATAATCCATCGGTCCGCCCATCAAGCGTGTAAACGGCATTATGGTTTCATGTTCAGGCGTATTGCCACTGCTGAAAGCATTCCATTCATTGCCACGTCCGGCTTCGCAGGCAAGCCAGTTTGGATAAGTACGGTACAAGCCTGTTGGTCGCACTGGTTCATGCATGTCAATCATTACATGATGCGCAGCCGCAGTTTGTGCAACACGCACATAATGATTCACCATCCACTGCCCGTCGTGGTGTTCGCCACGCGGAATAATATTTCCGACATAACCTGTTTTCACAGAAGTATATCCAAACTTATTCATGAATTTATAAGCCGTATCCAACTGCCGTTCATAAGTTGATGCATCGCCGCTGGTTTCATTATGCATAATCATGTTCACGCCTTTTTGTTTTGCATATTGCTCAATGGCCTTAACATCAAAATCAGGATAAGGCGTTACGAAATCAAAATGATTGCCCTGCCAGTTTCCGGCCCATTCTTCCCAGCCGGTGTTCCAGCCTTCAACCAATAAACCTTTAATGCCATTTCTTGACGCAAAGTCAATATAATGTTCAACGTTAGCTGTATTTGCGCCATGATGATGATTAGGAATTAGCTTGCCGTTTGCATCAAGTGAATCAAGGTTATCAGAATAACTCCAGGTGCTTTTACCGGCTTGCATTTCCCACCAGACGCCCATAAATTTCATTGGTTTTATCCATGATATGTTTTGAATTTTTGATGGTTCATTCAAATTTAAAATCATCTTCGATGCAAGAATATCCGTTGCTTTATCGCTAATGATAATTGTTCGCCACGGTGTAACTGCAGGCGCACGCATGTAAGCTTTATCGCTCGATGTATTTGGTACAAGATTGCATGAAAGCACATGTTTATCTCTTTCAACATGCAACTGCATAGATGGATAATTTACCAGCGCTGCTTCATGTATATTAATATATAAACCTTCGTTTGTTTTCATCATCAGCGGCGTTTGTACGGCATATTCATCAGGCTCATTTATTTCTTTGGGATTGCTTGACAGAAGCGGAATATGCCAGTCTTCTACCTCACTTAATTTTGATGTTGTATATGCATATTCGTTCTCATCATAGTCACCGGGAATCCAGAAAGTTTTATGATCACCGGTGAGGTTGAACTGTGTTAACTCATCTTCAATTATAAAGTATTTTAAGTTAGACTGAACAGGAAATTCATAACGAAAACCAACGCCATCTTCAAACACACGAAATACAATTTTTAATAAACGGTTAGGTGTATTTTCTTCCTGCAGGTTAACAGTAAGTTCATTGTAATGATTACGAATTGTTTTCACTTCACCCCAAACAGGATTCCATGTTTCATCTACTGTTTTTGTTGTAGATGTAATTAATTTAAAATGATTGAACGCATCGTTATTCTTCAGCATAAAACCTAACGCAGATGGTTTTATTACAGGTTGATTTTTATAATACACACTATACTCTGCAATGCCGGATTTATTTATAGCAAACTCTAAACGAACATCGCCAAGTTGTTGTGTCGGCTTCTCATTTTGTGCCTTTGCATTTAGCAATAAACATGACAAACAAATTATAAAAACGCTTAGCTTTTTAAACATATTAATTTATTGAAGATTAATAAATCGCAATCGTAAAATGATTATCGGAAGCACTAAAATATCACATTATAAATCACTGCATCATTAACCGTTGATATTGTAAGTTCAGTAAGCAATAAATCTTTACAGTACATCATTCCATTTGGTTTTATTTGTAAGCAATCTTTCGCGCAATAAACGAACCGGTGGCATGCCGTTATCCATCATCTTATCATTAAAATCTTTCAGCGAATACTTACTGCCTTGTTGTTGCATATAATCATTACGCAGTTTAAGAATTTCCAGCTTGCCCAATGTATAAAACAAGTAACCAGGGTCAAAGCTGCCACGCAATGCTTCCTGGTAAGAAGGCTTCTCACCCTGGTACCAATTGTCCATTAAAAATTTTGTTCCTTCTTCAATCGTCATTCCCTGGCAATGCATTTTAATAGAAACGCAAAGGCGGCAAAGACGCAGCAATGCATCACCCGATTGCATCATGCGGTATTTTGCTGCTTTAACAGAATCACCATCATTACCATAACCCTGCTCATTCATCATCAACTCACAGTAATGTGCCCATCCTTCAATATATGCATAATTGCCAAACAACTTTTCAATCTTTGTTGCTGAAGAAGCATTCAAATGTAAGCCTTGCATATAATGGCCGGGATACGCTTCATGAATAGTAATATTATCAGTAGTATAATAATCAAACTGCCCTAACCAGTCTTCTTTTTGTTTTGCTGTCCAGCTTGCATCAACAGGCGTTATGTAGTAATAAGATTCAGTGGCTTTCTTTTCAAACGGACCAACCATATCCATAGATGCAGTACTTGTTGCACGTGCAAACTGCGGTGTTTCTTTTACCAGCACACGCACTTCAGAAGGTATGGTGCAAATCTGCTTATCAATAAGAAACTGCCTTATCATTTCAAGATGTTGTTTTGCTGTTGGTATCAGGCTATCTGCAGACGGATGTTCTTTTTGAATATCTGCGTGCACCTGCTCGGGTGTTTTGTTTGGATTGATGATTTTTGCTGCATCATTAAAACGCTGCTGTTCTTTTTTAAGCTCCTGTAAACCGATGGCAAGAATCTGTTCCGGTGCCATGGTTATGCCTTCATCATTCAGCAGCATTTTTTTGTAATTGTCTTCACCAATTGAATAAGCGGCATTTGCTTTAGGCAACTTTTCTTTTTGCAGCCAGTTAACAAAATCTTTATATGCGGCAATGGCGCTGTCATTGGCTGCTGTAAAACTTTTCATAAGCGCACTGTCTTTAACATCTTTCAAGGCTAATAACAAATCACCTTTTAAAAAATCCATGTTCCCATTTGCGATACTTATAGCAGTTTCTATATAAGGTTTTGGTAACGAATCATCAAGATTTTTTTTGGCTGCAACAACCAATGCCGGTATAGCTTGTTCACTTGCAATCATATCTTTCACACGCTCATCGAGCGGCGCAAAATTTCTTTTAATATACAGGCTTACATCAACTGCGCCTGCATACGCCATAGGGTTGTGCGTATATGATTTCATGTTTTCAAAGTTGAAAATTTCACCATTAATCGCAGACAGTAAAATGCGGTAATCATAAAAATCCGCGGCGCTTAGTTTAGCCGTATCCAATGCTTCAAGTTTATCTTTAAAACTATGCAGCCGGTTTAATTCTTTATCCAGCGATGCCTTGCTGTAATCGCTGTTTTTGCCATCGTATTCATGAAAGCCAACCGCCACAGCAAGCATTGGCCGCCATGCCAGGTAACCATTAATAAAATCGTTAGTTATAGAAGTGAATGAAGAATCTTTTGTTGTTGTTTGATTGTTGTTGGACGATTGGTTACAGGCAACCATAATTATAAGCAATAAGCCGGTAATTAAACTTTTCATGTTAATGATGTTTGATGAACATTCAAAAATGAAAATAGGATATTATCATTTGCAATGAGCAAAGAAGAATTCTTTTATAAAAGTATTTCTTTTTAACTGATGTTATAGTTTACCTATGTAAAGCCTGGTTTCATAATCAAACTGTACAGAACTATTCTGATTAAATGCAATGAAAATTTTTTTCAGCGTTTCAATTATGTCTTTATGTTTTGGATAATGCTCATCAGGTGCATAAGAAGAGGAGAGCAGCCTGCCTTTCAATCCATCAAAATCAAAGCCTGTTTATTGCTGAAGGATTGTTTGATGACTTTGTTTGGTGAAAAGAAAGCTTCAATTTTTTTATCATCAATATTCTTATGATCCACTTTTGTATAATCAGTTGAATAATCTTTCAGCAACTGTTCGTAAGCTTTTAAAAATTGAGAGTTAATCAAACGTTCATTCCATATCAAACAACAATAACCATTTGGTTTTAAAATACGTTGAAATTCAGGTTTGGTTTATCTGAATTAAACCAATGAAAAGCCTGCGCTGCTGTTATTAAATTAATGCTTGTATCTTATAAAGTTGTTTGTTCTGCAGTGCCATCAATACTTTTAAATGAAGTATAATTTTGTAGTAATTCTTCTGCTTTTTAACGCATTGCTTCGTTTGGCTCAACACCAAAAATATGATTACTATTTTTTAAAAATATTTAGAAAAATGCCTGTGCCAGAACCAACATCTGCGACAACAGAATTTTTGTTAAACTCAATTGTTCTTTCAAGAAAAGAAATTATTTCTGTTGGATATGTTGGACGATATTTTATATAATTATCAACCCTGTTGCTGAAGCGTTGCGTGTTATCGTTCAATTATAAAGCTATTTGGTTTGATCGTTTTCAAATTTACCATACGCAGTATCAATCGGTTGCCAAAGTTGTACTTTGTTGCCTTCACAATCTAAAATATGCACAAAATTTCCATAATTATATCTTTCAATTGAATCAACAATTGTTACATTATTTTTTTTAAGTTCCGCAACAAGCGCATCCAAATCTGCAACGCGGTAATCAATCATAAAATCTTGAGATGAAGTCCCAAAATATTTTGTATTATTTGCAAATGGTGTCCATTGCGTATAACCCTTTTTGGTTGAATCAGCGCCTTGGTACCAAACAAACACAGTTCCGTACTCATCTGTTTTTAAGCCAAGGTTCTTGTTATACCAATCCTTTACTTTTTCAGGGTCTTTACATTTAAAAAATATACCACCGATACCTGTAACTTTTTTAAAAGGCTCATCATTTTTTTGTTTTGACAGCATCGAATTAAAAGCGAAGCCTGAACAAAACGCAGTCATAATAACAATTATTAAAGCAGTCTTTTTCATCATGTATTATTTCGAAACAATGTAAATAAAAAATCCCGCTGTTGCGGGACTTAAAACTTTATTCTTCTCTGCCGTGGCAGTTTTTATACTTCTTTCCACTACCACAAGGGCAAGGTGCATTACGGCTAATCTTTGGACCAACTTTTACAGGTTCCTGTTTTGTTGTTGATGGGTCGTAATAATCATTTTCATTGGCTGCATAATCCTGCCCCGCAGCTTCCACTTCACGACGGTTAGAATGCATCTTGCTCATGTCAGTCTTCTGCTGTTTTGCTTCGCGAACAGGTGCATTTTGCTGAACCGGTAATTCAGCATGATTTAAAAAACTCACCACGCTTGTGTTCACCTGGCTATCCATCTGCCTGAACAAATTAAACGCTTCACCTTTATAAATTACCAGCGGGTCTTTTTGTTCATAATGTGCTGTCTGCACGCTTTGCTTCAAATCATCCATGGCACGTAAATGTTCTTTCCAGGCATCATCAATTAAAAACAACGTTGTATTTTTTTCTAATGATGTTACCAATTCAGCACCGGCTGTTTGTAATGTTTTACTGAGATTTGTTAATACCTGTATTTGTTTTCTTCCATCAGTAAACGGCACCGCTACATTTTCAATATTTGCGCCTTGCGTTTCACGGATGTTTTTGAAAACAGGCGTAACTGTTTTCATTACATCTTTACGCTTACGCTGATAATTTGCAAACGCTTCTTCATACAATCTTTGTGAAAGTTGCTGCGAATTATCTTTCTCAAATTCTTCTTTAGTAATGGTTGTATCCAAACCAAGATTTACAATTGTTTCAAGCTTGAATCCTTCATAATCGCTGCGTTCTTTAAACGTGTTTATCAATCCCTCAGACACATCATAAAATGCATTATCCAAATCAAGCGCAAGCCTTTCACCGAACAATGCATGATTGCGTTTTGTATAAACAACAGTACGCTGCTTGTTCATCACATCATCATATTCAAGCAAGCGCTTTCTTATGCCGAAATTATTTTCTTCCACTTTCTTTTGTGCACGTTCAATGCTTTTTGTAACCATGCTATGCTGAATAACTTCACCTTCTTTATAACCTGCAAAGTCCATCACTTTAGCAATACGTTCGCTGCCAAACATGCGCATCAAATCATCTTCAAGCGAAACAAAAAATTGAGATGAACCCGGATCGCCTTGTCTTCCTGCACGTCCACGCAACTGCCTGTCTACACGACGGCTATCATGGCGCTCAGTACCAACAATAGCAAGCCCGCCTGCTTCTTTAACACCTGCACCTAACTTTATATCTGTACCACGGCCAGCCATGTTTGTAGCAATGGTTACGTTGCCGGTTAAGCCTGCTTCTGCAATCACCTGCGCTTCACGTGAATGTTGCTTTGCGTTCAATACATTATGAGGAATTTTCTTTTGCTGTAACATGCGGCTCAGCAATTCACTTACTTCAACGGATGTTGTACCAACCAATATCGGACGGCCTGCGTTGCGCAATTCTTCAATGCTATCAATTACAGCTTTATATTTTTCACGCTTGGTTTTATATACTAAATCCTGCTCATCTTTTCTTACACAGGAAATATTTGTTGGAATGGTTACAACATCTAATTTGTAAATATCCCAAAGCTCTGCAGCTTCTGTTTCTGCAGTGCCCGTCATGCCTGCAAGCTTGTGATACATCCTGAAAAAATTCTGCAACGTAATGGTTGCATACGTTTGAGATGCGGCTTCAATCTTTACATTTTCCTTTGCTTCAATTGCCTGGTGCAAGCCGTCAGAATAACGTCGGCCTTCCATTATACGACCTGTTTGTTCATCAACGATTTTAACTGCGCCATCCAGCACCACATACTCATCATCTTTTGCGAACAAAGTATATGCTTTTAATAATTGCTGTACTGTATGAATACGGTCAGCCTTTGTTGCATAATCATTCAATATAATTTCTTTCTTATGCAGCTTCGCATCAGCATCAACATTTGCATCGTTATCTATTTGTGTAAGGTCAACAGCAATATCGGGCAAAATAAAAAAGTTTGGGTCTTCCCCGCCTTTTGTTATAAGCTGAATGCCTTTATCAGTGAGTTCAACAGAATTATTTTTTTCATCAATATAAAACCATAATTCATCGTCAACCTTAGGCATTTCTTTTTGTTGGTCTGCGAGATAATAATTCTCTGTCTTCTGCATCTTTACACGAATGCCCGGTTCGCTCAAAAACTTAATTAATGCTGTATTTTTTGGTAAACCGCGATGTGCACGAAATAAAGCAAGACCACCGCTTTTCGGGTCATCATCACCTTCGGATAATTTCTTTTTTGCTTCATTTAAAAATTGGTTGGTCGAACGCTTTTGCGCTTCAACCAGTTTTTCGATGCGTGGCTTAAGTTCAAAGAATTGCTGCGTGGTATTATCTCTTCCAACCGGGCCGGAAATAATTAATGGTGTACGTGCATCATCAATTAACACACTATCCACTTCATCCACCATTGCATAATGATGTTTGCGCTGCACCATTTCTTCAGGCGTGTGCACCATATTATCACGCAGGTAATCAAAACCAAACTCATTGTTGGTACCATACGTTATATCAGCGAGGTAAGCTTTGCGGCGGTCTTCAGTGTTAGGCTGATGTTTATCAATGCAATCAACAGTTAAACCAAGCCATTCAAAAATAGTCCCGTTCCATTCACTATCACGTCGGGCGAGATAATCATTTACCGTTACAATATGCATGCCTTCACCAGCCAGCGCATTTAAATATGCCGGTAATGTTGATACCAGCGTTTTGCCTTCACCGGTTGCCATTTCCGCAATCTTGCCCTGGTGCAGCACAATGCCGCCAATCAGCTGTACGTCATAATGCACCATGTTCCAGGTAACAATGCTGCCGCCAGCAGTCCAGCTGTTATTATAAACTGATTTATCATCAGCAATTTTTATGTAATCTTTTTTGATGCTTAAGTCGCGGTCAAGTTGTGTGGCAGTTGAAACAAGTTCAGTGTTTTCTTTAAACCTGCGGGAAGTTTCTTTAACAACGGCAAATGCTTCGGGTAAAATTTCAAGCAATGCTTCTTCTATTTTTTTATCGCGGTCTTTTTTTAATTCATCCGCTTCTTTATATAATAAATCACGCTGATGCATTTCTGCTTCAGGTAATTCTTCGGCTTCAGATTTTTTGCTTGATATGGCTTCATCAATTTCAGCAAGATGTAATTTTATTCTTTCTTTAAACTCATTGGTTTTACCACGCAGTTCATCATTAGAAAGGCTTTGATACTGGTTAAAAAAATTATTGATTTGTTCAACCTGCGGCTCAACTTTTTTTACATCCTTCTCACTTTTATTTCCGCCAAGCAACTTGCTTAAAAAACTTAACATGATATATAAACTTTATTCGATTGAAACGTTTGTTCTCAAAAATTATGCGCTGGTTTAATAAAGTCAAACTGGCAGCATAAAGGGTTGCAAAGTTAATGGTTTGATGGAAGTGAAGCAATGCTAACCGGCTATAATCATTTAAAGAAAAGACAAAGATTTTAAATGAACTGAAAGAGCTATTATTTTCATCTGCAATTCCGGATTATTAAAACTTATTTTTCATTACCTTATCTTCACGGCGATTTAAAGTAAAGTTCAACATACAATATGCCTGGTCAATTAAAAGAAGTTAGAAACAGAATTCAATCGGTACAAAGTACGCAGCAGATTACAAAAGCTATGAAAATGGTGAGTGCTGCCAAGTTGCGCCGGGCACAGGAATCTATTTTGCAAATGCGGCCTTATGCGCAAAAGCTGCAGGAAATGCTGAGCAACATTATAAGTAATATTGATGGCGGCACAAACATTAAACTGGCTGTAGAAAGAACTGTTGAAAAAGTATTGCTGATTGTAATTACCAGCGACCGCGGCTTAAGTGGTGCTTATAATGCAAACGTAGTGAAGCTGGCAAAACAATTAGTGGCAGAGAAATATCAAACACAATTTTCAAAAGGTAATATTACAGTTTGGAATATTGGGAAAAAAGGTTATGAAAGCTTAACACGTTCCGGATATAAAACAAAAGATGAGTATAAAGATATTTTTCTGAATCTGAAATTTGACACGGTACAGGCAGCATCACAGGCTGCCATGAAAGCATTTGAGAATGGCGAATTTGATGCTGTTGAATTAGTGTATAGTGAATTTAAAAATGCCGCAACACAACGTTTTATAGTTGAACAATTTTTACCAATACCAAAAGTAAAAAAGAAAGAAGGCGCTAAAAAAGCGGACTTTATTTTTGAGCCTGATAAAGAAGAACTGATTGCCGAGCTGATGCCGAAAATTTTAAACACGCAATTATATAAAGCGGTGCTTGATGCTAACGCCAGTGAACATGGAGCACGCATGACAGCAATGGATAAAGCCAGTGATAATGCTAATGAATTGCTTAAAAATTTACGTATATCTTATAACCGTGCAAGGCAGGCAGCCATTACAACAGAGCTTACAGAAATTGTAAGCGGTGCAGCGGCGTTACAAGGATAATCAGCCAATTTGAAAATTGATAATGGAACTTCAAACCATCATACCCCACATTGAAGCTTTGATTTTTGCCAGTGAAAAGCCATTAACAGCATTAGATATTGTTGAGCTTATTAATAATGCGCTTGGCTTTATGGATGAACGCATTAATTTAGACCAGGTTGAAAGTTCAATAGAAGGCATCCGCGAAAAATATAATTCAGAATTTTATCCATTTGAAGTAAAAGAAAGCGGCGGCGGCTGGCAGTTTCTTACAAAAAAAGATTTTCATAAAACTGTTGCACAGTTAAACGGAGATAAATTTTTAAAGCGTTTATCAACGGCTGCCATGGAAACGCTTGCAATCATCGCTTATAAACAACCCATCACCAAAGGTGAGATAGAAAGCATTCGCGGCGTGAACAGTGATTACAGCATTCAGAAATTATTAGAGAAAGAATTGATTGTTATAACTGGCCGAAGTGAAAACCTTCCCGGCAAACCATTGGTATATGCTACTTCAAAAAATTTTATGGATTATTTCGGCATAAATACTACGGAAGATTTGCCTAAAATAAAAGAAGTCATCTCTGAACAAATTATACAGCCAACTTTAATTAATGATGCAGATTTTAAAACTGCCGAAACTGACAACGAAATCAATTTCTCAGTAAATGAAGATCGTAGTTTAATTAAAAATGATATTGAAAATTAATGATTAAAAAGGCAAATTTTTATCACGCTTGCTTTATATATTAGCTAATTTTTATTTATAGTATCAAATTTATTAATACCGGAGCTTGCTAATAACAAGTAACTTCGTTAATAAGCTGATTTTTGTTTTGCCGCCAATATCTTAAGATTATGAAGAGAAAGAATGTATTGTTCGTACCCAGGATTATTTTAGCGTTATCCATAATTACTTTATCATTAATATCATACTTTCTTATTTCAACCTCTACAAACGCCTTACTTTTAAACAGCGCTGTAACAAAACTTACTACCAGGCAAAGAACACTTTCACAACAAATCATAAACTCGTTAGCAGCAGATAACTTAGAAGGAAAGGAAGAAGGCCCTGCAATACAAACCAGCATCAACAACTTTACCAGCCTTGAAAAAGATTTTCTTAATGGTGACAGTGCTACGGATATAACACCTTTAAAGCAGAGCTTATATGCAGATTATAATCAACTTGATATTGCCTACAAAAAATTGATGAATAGCGTAACAATCAACCTGTCAAACGATGTTAACGGAGATTTTATTCAATTGCTGAATGGAGAAAATAATTATTTACAACAATTGGATGAATTTGTTTCAAAACTAAATAGTTACTCAAATCAACAGGTTAAAAAATTTAAAATTGAAGAAATCAGCATCCTGCTTTTTTCGCTGTTGCTTATTTTTTCAGAAATTATATTTATTTTTTTCCCGGCTATAAATAAAATTGAAAAGCAAAACAAGATGCTCACCGAAATTGCTTTTAATGAAGCACATTTAGTAAGAAGGCCATTAACTAATATTCAAAGCCTTTTAAATCTTATTTCAGAATCAAAGCCTGAAAATGCAGATACAAATCACCTTGTACAACTCGCAATTTCTGAAGCAAACGAATTAGACAATGTTATCAAACAAACAGTACAAAAAACTTCAGTTTAAAATAGTATATTAAGTAAGCAGCATCCTTCATCCGGATTTCTTTCCTTCAGTTTTATAAAGTAGTTTCAAGCCATGAGCAGCCAGCCGAAGAGTGCTTTAAAAAAAGTGCTGAAGCCAATTCATATTTGGGCTTTGGCAATCGGACTTGTTATTTCAGGCGAATATTTTGGCTGGAATTATGGATGGAGTGTTGCTGGTACAGTTGGTTTTCTCATTGCAACAATCATTATCACCGTTCTTTACATAACTTTTATTTTCAGCTTTACTGAACTTACAACCAGCATACCAAATGCAGGTGGCCCGTTTGCTTATGCATATAAAACTTTTGGAAAAACTGGCGGCCTGATTGCAGGTTATGCAACCTTGATTGAGTTTGTATTTGCGCCGCCTGCTATTGCATTTGCTTTAGGCAGCTATGTGCATTTTTTGTTTGCTTCAGTGCCGATAATGTTTACAGCAATTGCGTGTTATGTTTTTTTTACAATCATCAATTTATTAGGCATAAAAGAATCGGCAGTATTCAATCTTATAGTAACAATTTTAGCAGTAATTGAATTACTCATCTTTATTGGTATTGTTTCACCTGCTTTTAAAGTCTCGAATTTTATGTATGATAATATGCCGTTTGGATGGTCAGGCGTGTTTGCCGCATTGCCATTCGCTATCTGGTTTTATTTAGGTATTGAAGGTGTTGCCATGGTTGCGGAAGAAGTGCATGAGCCGCATCGTAATATTCCCAAAGGTTACATTGCAGGTATTGCAACATTGGTGTTACTTGCATTAGCGGTAATGATATTTTCCGGTGGCATTGGTAACTGGCGTAGCTTAAGCAAAATAGATTACCCATTACCTGCATCTATAAGCATGGTGTTAGGAAAAACAAATAGCTGGACGAAAATATTTGCCGGCATTGGTTTGTTTGGTTTGATAGCATCTTTTCATAGTTTGATAATCGGTTATTCAAGGCAAATATTTGCTTTATCAAGAAGTGGGTTTTTGCCAAAATTTTTGAGCGATGTAAACTCAAAATTTCAAACACCGCACTGGGCTTTAATAGCAGGAATGATTGTTGGCTTGATATCTTTATTTACCGGCACAACAGACAAAGTAATTATTATATCTGCATTAGGCGCAGTAGTTATGTATTGCATCAGCATGATTAGTTTATTTAAATTAAAAAAGCAGAAAACATATCAGCCATTTTTTAAAACACCTTTTTATCCATGGTTCCCTGCAATTGCATTACTGCTGTCAGTAGTTTCATTAATTGCCATTATTTGGTATAATTTTATGCTGAGCATTATTTTCTTTGCAGGACTGGGAGTTGCTTTCATTATACTTTTTTTATCAGGCAAATACAAACAACCTGCACAGGAATTTATGCTATGATTTAAGATGATGCAATGGCTTATAAATACACAGTACATAATCACATATATACATTCAATGATTTAAAAGCATTGCTTGCGAAAGCGACACCTTACCGCAGCGGTGATGCATTAGCCGGTTTGACTGCGGATAGTTATGAAGAAAGAATTGCTGCGCAGATTTGTCTTGCGGATTTGCCTTTATCAACTTTTTTAAATGAAACAATAATTCCGTATGAGGATGATGAAGTAACAAGGCTGATAGTTGACACGCATGATAAAAAAAGCTTCTCATTAATAGAATCATTTACCGTTGGTGAATTAAGAGATTGGTTATTGAGTGATGCAGCTGATACTCATACATTACAACAATTACAATTTGCATTTACACCTGAAATAGTTGCTGCCGTAAGTAAAATTATGCGCAACCAGGATTTGATAATTATTGCTCAAAAATGTGAAATTGTTACTCACTTCAGAAATACTATTGGGTTGAAAAAAAGATTTTCTACGCGGCTTCAACCCAATCACCCGACAGATGATACAAAAGGTATTGCTGCAAGTATTATTGATGGATTATTATATGCCAGCGGCGATGCAGTTATTGGTATTAATCCTGCGACAGATAATCCTGCACATGTACATCTGTTATTAAATTTGCTGGATGCATTTATCAGTAAATTTTCAATACCAACGCAGGCTTGCGTTTTGGCACATCTTACAACAACAATAGAACTTATTAATAAAAATGCACCTGTTGATTTGGTGTTTCAATCCATTGGCGGAACAGAAAAAACTAATAGTAGCTTTGGAATAAATTTATCAATGCTAAAAGAAGCTAATGATGCGGCCTTATCATTAAACCGCGGAACTATTGGCAATAATGTTATGTATTTTGAAACAGGACAAGGCTCATCCTTATCTGCCAATGCTAACCATAGTGTTGACCAGCAAACCTGCGAAGTAAGAGCGTATGCTGTGGCCCGTCATTTTAAACCACATCTTGTAAATTCTGTAGTTGGTTTTATCGGCCCTGAATATTTATATGATGGCAAGCAAATAACACGTGCTGCGCTGGAAGACCATTTTTGTGGAAAGCTTTTAGGCTTGCCGATGGGTGTTGATATATGTTATACCAATCATGCGGAAGCAGACCAGGATGATATGGATAACTTATTGTTATTGCTTGGCGCTGCAGGTTGCAATTTTATTATGGGTGTTCCCGGTGCGGATGATATTATGCTTAACTATCAGTCAACATCTTTTCACGATGCATTGTTTGTTAGAAAAGTACTTGGCTTAAAACCTGCACCTGAATTTGAAAGCTGGTTAATGCAACACGATATTATGGACGATAAAGGAAACATACTTACTTCACATAAGTTCCAACAACACCTCACAGAGAAATTTATATCAGCATAGTGATTGAAAAAGTTAATGATAAGAAAATTGTTATTGCTAATGAATGGTCTGCCTTAAAGAAATTTACTGACGCAAGAATTGCACTAGGAAAAACGGGTGTTTCTGTTTCGTTAAAAGAAGTGCTTAAATTTAAAATGGCACATGCGCATGCAAGAGATGCTGTTTTTTCTTTATTAAATATTGATGAATTAATTAAACAGCTATCATCGTTTCGGTTACCGGTATATCTTTTAAAAAGCAAAGCTGCCGATAAACATATTTATTTAAGACGACCAGATTTGGGAAGGCAATTAAGTGATGATTCTGTTAACCAGTTATCATCAACAAATATAACTTATGATGTAAGCATAAGCATAACTAATGGTTTATCTGCGACAGCAATTAATAATCATGCAATGCAATTATTAGTATTATTGATACCAATGCTTGCTTCATCAAACATCAGTATTGCACCAATATGTTTAATTGAAAATGGAAGAGTTGCTGTTGCAGATGAAGCAGCTTCATTGCTCAACGCGAAAATTTCTATAATATTAATTGGAGAAAGGCCGGGCTTAAGTTCACCTGATAGTCTTGGCGCTTACATTACGTATAATCCAAAAGTTGGTTTAACTGATGAAGCACGCAACTGCATATCAAACATAAGAAAGGAAGGCTTGCAATATAAACAGGCTGCAGATAAAACATTTTATCTTATAAAGGAAGCATTGAGATTAAAGCTTTCTGGTGTTACACTTAAAGAAAACAGTGATGATACCTTTAAGCTTTCATAAGTATAAAACAAAGAGCCTGCATATTCTTTAAGTCGGCTTAATTTTGCAACGTATATGTCTGAATCATTGAGCAAAAAGCAATTGGTAGAAGCTGCAGAACAATTCGGTACGCCGTTGTACGTATATCATGCAGAAAAAATAGAAGCACAATTAAAAGAATTAAGTAAAGCCTTTAAAGAGTGCAATGCAAAGTTTTTTTATGCATGTAAAGCTTTAAGCAACATTAATATTTTAAAGTTTATTCAAAAGCTTGGCGCTGGTTTAGACTGTGTGAGCATTTATGAAGTACAGCTTGGTTTAAAAGCAGGCTTCATGCCAGATAAAATTTTATTTACGCCGAATTGTGTTGACTTTAATGAAATAGAAGCCGGTAAAAATTTAAACGTGCATCTTAATATAGATAGCATTTCTATGCTGGAACACTTTGGTAATAAATATGGCGGCAGTTATCCGGTTTTTATTCGCCTTAATCCACATATAATGGCAGGTGGTAATTTTAAAATTTCAACCGGCCATGTTGATAGCAAGTTCGGCATATCTATTCACCAGGTAAGGCATATTGAGCGCATTATAAAATCAACCGGGCTTAATGTAAAAGGCCTGCACATGCATACCGGGAGCGAGATAAAAGATACCAATGTTTTTATTGAAGGCCTTGATATAATGTTTGAAATGGCGGGTCATTTTCCATCAATAAATTTTATTGATTTAGGCAGTGGCTTTAAAGTGCCTTATTATGATGATGATGTAAGAACAAATGTACATGACCTTGGAAAAAAGCTGGCTGTTGCGTTTGCAAAATTTGAAAAAGAAAGCAACCGAAAATTAGAAATATGGTTTGAGCCCGGAAAGTTTTTAGTAAGCGAAGCAGGCTATCTTGTTGTAAAAGCAAATGTTATCAAACAAACGACTGCTACGGTTTTTGCAGGTGTAAACAGCGGCTTTAATCATTTGATAAGGCCAATGTTTTATGAAGCCTATCATCGCATAGAAAACATTAACAATCCACGTGGCGCGGAACGCATTTATACTGTTGTTGGAAACATTTGCGAAACAGATACGTTTGCCTGGGACAGGAAATTAAATGAAGTGCGGGAAGGCGATTATCTTGTGTTTTATAATGCCGGCGCTTATGGTTTTGAAATGAGCAGTAATTTTAATTCTCGTTT
>CAHJWK010000026.1 GCA_903642275.1 Chitinophagaceae bacterium | reverse complement strand
TTGCAGGAGCAATAGTAGCAATTTCGCTTGTATAACTTTGAATAATTAATGAAGTTATTACAGCATCATCGGCACCTGTTGCTTTAGAAACAACAATATAAAAATTACCATTTGCATCAGGTAATATGCCATTAAGCTGAACTGTTTTGCTAATATTACCAAAAGTATAAGTACCTGCAACAGGTACGTTAATAAAACCCTGCCACAACATAGAATAAATAGGCGCATTATTAGCAACGCTTAAAACTGTGTTGACAGAAGTACCTGTACTTGCCGGTGTTAGCGATATTAAGTTTGTTGGAAGTATGCTTAATGCTGTTGTACTTGGATAAAAACTGTATTTTAAACCGCCCTGTACTGTAAGTGCACTTACCTGGTTACTTTGTAAAGAAAGATTGGCACTTGCATCAACTGCTTTTATATATACAACATAAGGTTGACTGGCATTTAAACTATTTAGTATAAATGAAGTTTGCCTGGTAATATTAGTAAGTTTTCCATTCACATAAATATTATAATGGTCAACTGCTACATTATCAGTTGAAGCAGACCACACAATAGATATGGTTGAAGGAGATGTTGCAGTGTATTTAAGATTTGCCGGAACAGATGGTGCTGTTGTATCAGAGTATGTTGCTGCACTTGCTTCATTTAATAAAGCAGCGGCACCTGTTGAATCAACTGCATGAACCACATAATAATATTTAATTTTTGGAGTAAGGGATGAATCAATATAATTTAAAACAGAAGGTAACATTTTTCCTGCATAGCTATATGTTCCGCTTGCAGTACCCTTGTATATTTCAAAGGCTGAAGGCGCATTTAATTGTTGTGCGGGTTTACTCCATGTAAGTTGGATTTGTGTAGTAGATATAACATTCGCTGAAAGCCCTTTTGCTGCAACCGGTGCATTTGGCCCTTTTGCATCAATAATTTAAAAGTAGAAGAATATAAAGCAGAATAACTGTATTGAGGAGTTGCTGCAACAATATAATAACCGGGTTGTGTTGCTTTAAATGTTGCCTGAGTGCTATAAGTACTATCAG
Organism: Chitinophagaceae bacterium; assembly: GCA_903642275.1. Classification (GTDB taxonomy): domain Bacteria; phylum Bacteroidota; class Bacteroidia; order Chitinophagales; family Chitinophagaceae; genus Parafilimonas. The sequence goes on along the minus strand of CAHJWK010000026.1, from coordinate 44,317 downwards.
AGCCAATTTTCTTCCAGGTATAGCTTGTATAAGTTCCATTGCCTGAAACCTGCAGGTTCACATAATTTTTTCCATCAGCACCCGGCATTACCTAGCTTATCAAGCCAGAAACCTGTATAGCTGGCATAACACTTGGCGTTTGTACAATTACCTGTACAGGTGTTCTTGACCAATCAGACCAAATGCTATTTCTTTGAACACGCGCATCATAGGTACCGGCTTGCGTTACATTTATACTGTTTGATGTTGACCTGTAATTAAATTGCCATTATATCTCCATTGATAGTATCAAATCCCGGCGCTAAACAAATTGTTACATTAATGGAATCGCCGGGACAAAATTTTGTTCGTCCGAATAATGTCTATGGATTAGAAGAATAAGCTCTTAACATGTATGGCCAGAAATCCGGCAGCAGCCATGTTGAATCCTATGTATTATGGCCTTGTGTACTAAATTCAGTATAAGTATAATTTGCACCTGCTGCAAGTACTGCATCTTTAACCTGATGTGCTGTATAAGGAGCCGGGGCAGCATCTTGTCCACCTGTACGTTCCAAACCGGCAAAAACTTCATTATATCTATTAAACCAGAGGATGTAAAATTGAGCGATACTGCAGACATAGGAATAGCTGAAGCGGTATAGTTAGGATGCTCAAACATCATTCCCCATGTTCCGTCTCCACCGGCTGAAAGGCCCATTAACGCTAACAGCAAAAGGATCCAACTTGTTATTGGCAACCATGTAGTCAATTAATTTCAGTCATATACTGATACTGAAAACTGCTCCAGAAAGTTTGACTTTGCATACAAAGCACATAACCATCGAAAGTGCTGTTATTTACTGCTGCCTGAAATACATTACCACCATGGTAAAGCTGGTATTCATTATCATAAATATTTCCTGTTTCCCCTAAACCATGAAAGAAAACAAGCATTGGATATTTTTTCCCATCGTTTGCTGTTGGATTATACGATTTAGGAAAATGTAACCTGAATGCGCATCCTTTATAGATGTAGCATTTATACTCATTGGTATTCCAACTAAGGCGTTGTGTACGAACCCACTTGCCTATTTGCCCGGCTGCTGGCTGGGTTGGAGGATTATTTGAGTTGTAAGTTATTACAGAATCGTTTGGATTTAATACAGATTGGCTGTATGAACTTAGAAAGGCTACATGATAATAAACAAAAACCGTAAATCTTTTTTATAATTGATTTGGAGTGCTTAAATATTTTATTGAGCACAAAACTATTTTAGATAGGTAAAACATTTTTTTGAACTTGGTAAAAAAAGCAGATTTTGTTTGTTAATGACTGAATTGAGTAGTTAATGTAAAGCGAACAAATATGAGTTTATTACAAAAAGTATTATTATTGATTATTGAAGTATGAATAGTTTAGACTAATGTATTTTGATATAGACAAAAAAAAGAAGGTTACAAGTTTAACTTGTAACCTTCTAAGGAAAACACAACAATTATACGATACGGACTCTTATTGCTTCATTGTTTTAATTGCTTTTGTTTCTTTGGTATCAGCATTTCTTACAACCACATTGTAAATGCCAGCAGATAAATCGGTGTTGGTTATCACTTTTAAAGAATTTAGTCCTTTATAAAGATTACCAAATTCATTGCTGTAAACCATCTTTCCGGTAACATCATACATCATTACCTGTACTTTGCTGTTATTGCTTTGTGAAGACACTGATAATGTGAAATTATCATGGAAAGGATTAGGGAATGCTTTAATATCACCTGATGATTTTTGATTTTTATTAACCGCAACTGAATTATCAGTTACATCTCCGGCTTGAGCAATTGCCTGTGTTGCAGGTAATGATGGAACAACACTTGAAGCAGATGGCGTATAACCGTTTATAACCATAGCACCAAGCAATGCAAATTGGGAACCTGCATCACCACCTGAAACTGTAATAGTTACATTACCATAGCTATCAGGAGTTATACCATAGATAGTTGCTGTTGTATTTAAATTCAATGATGCATCAAGAATTGTAGTTACGCCATTTATAGTATAAGCCGCATTTGCATCTGTGTAATTAGTATTACTTGCAAAGAATGTGAAGTTATACTTCATTCCAATGTTCAAGCCTGTTACCTGGAATGTAGCTGTTTGACCGGTAAACAAGGTATAACTATCTATATTCACTGTATCAGGATAAACACCTGAATTGTTCAATGGGTTAACACCTAAGTTAGATATACCTGCCCATGTTGAAGTAAGAAGCATACCTGTGCTTGTTATCATTCCTTTTTCATCAAAGAAATTGTTCCAGCTATATCCAAGCTGCGGAGGTGCATCCAGGTTATTCCATGGAAGCGGTGCATCATTAGACGCTGTGTAATTTATATATACGTTATAAGCGTAAGTGCTTGCTGTAACATTGTTAGAGAAGTTTGAATAAGTCGTACCATATACTGTTCTTACAGCATAATTATACGTTTTATTGCTTACAAGGTTTGCATCAGTGTAAGTTGAAGTGCCAGCTGCTACTGTTGCAAGTAAAGTATAGCTGCTTACACTATCAGCAGCACGCCAGATTTGATAACCTGATTCAGTATTAGACCTATCCTGCCATTGCAGACCGATTGAATTGCGGGTAATTGTAGTTGTATGCAGATTAGCCGGTGCAATGATTGTATAAGTTGATGCATAGCTTTGAATAATCATTGTACTGATGAATGCAAAGTCAGCGCCTGTTGCTTTTGAAACAACAACATAAACTTTACCGGTTGCATCCGGAGTAACACCGTTTACCTGAACAGTTTTACTAATATTACCTGTAGCATTTAAAGTAACGGTAGTCGTTCCAACAGTAAAGTTGGTAGTGCCGTTTTTACCATCATCATGGCTGTTAAAGAATACAAAGTTATACATCTTAGCAGTGCTTAAGCCTGATAATGTGATAGTATCTTTAGCATTGCTTGCGTCATATTCTGCTGTTCTCATTACTACATTAGGATAAATACCAGCACCATTTACCGGTTGCATACCTGATTCTACCACACCACCCTGAAAGCCGTTCTTAAATGTTAATGTAATGCCTGTTGGTGTATTGCTGTCATCAGTTAAATTATTAAATGATGATCCAACAATCGGATAAGGCCCTACAAGATTCCATGGTTTTGGAACGCTGTGTGCGTTATCAGAAAAGCTTAAGTATGTAGAAGAAATATTAGGATCTGAAACCAGTATGTTAAATGAGGTTGTACTACTTATATTGCTGTTATCTGTTGCAGTAATTATAACATTATAACCACCAACGCTGTTAGCATTCGGTGTAACATTTATTTTACCGGTTCCATTGCCATTATCAGTAAAAGTTGCAAATGAAGGTAAACCAGCCACTGTTAAGGTAATATGATCTGTAGGATCATCTTTAGCAGTAATGTTTACTGTTGCAGTTTGATTGCTTTTCAAGATAACATCGCTTATTGGAATAATCTGCGGTACTTTGTCTGTTGTAGTAATAGTTGCAATATTGCTGTATGCAGAAACACCATGTGCGTTAAATGCAGCAATCTTGTATGAGTATTGAATGTTGCCATTTGCACTTGTATCTGTAAAGCTTGTTGCGCCGGCATTTGTTTGACCAACCTGGGTATAAACCTGGTTAGATGTTAGTGCGCGGTAAACATAATACCCAGCTTCGTTGAAAGCGACATCTGTCCATGATAACTGAACACCTGTTCCTGCTGCGTTGTTTTGTGTAGTAAGTGATGTGGCTGGTGCGGGTGCATTGCCATCATCATATACAGAAGAAATAATCAATGAGTTAATATAACCTACAGGTGTGTTAAGACCTTTAGACATAGTATAAGTAATAGTGCCGTCTGTGGCAGGTTTTACACCATTAATAGTTGCAGTATTTGTTGTATTGTTTTGTACACGGAGTGTATCACTTTGATTGCCTATTGTATAAACTGTTGAACCATTATCAGGAACACTTGCAAAATTGCTTGCTCCGAAGAAAGTAAGGTTATATAATTTAGAAGTATCTAAACCGGTAACTTTTGTGTCAACAGTTTCCGGACCACTGTAAATTCCGAAGTAATAATAATCTGCTAATACAGCGTCAGGATATACACCTGAATTATTACCGGTAGTAACACCTGAATTATAATTACCAAACCAACTTGTTTGTAATGCTAAACCAACATTGGTTGTGTTTCCATTTTCATCAACAAGATTATTGGTTGTAGTGCCTGTAATACTATTCCACGGTGAACCAATTGGTGTATTGTACTTGAACCTTACATAAATGTTTGTTGTTGGTGCTTTATCTTTAACCACAACTGTGAACATACGTGTAGTTGTGCCGCCGTTACCATCACTTACCGTTACTACAGGGTTATAAGTACCTGCAGATAAGTAATTAGGGTGAAGACTAAGCGTTGCAGTTCCATTGCCATTATTAGTTAAAGAATAAGCGGTTGGTGCGCCGGAAACAGAGAAAGTTAATACATCACCACTATTAGAATCATGTGCGCTTAAAGCAATGCCAATTGAATCATTTTCATTTAATGTATAATTTACAATTGTATCAATTGTTGGCGGGAAGTTGCTGTTTACAGTTAATGTAAAGATGGTGCTGTCTTTTCCGCCATAAGCGTCAGCAGCAACTATTTTCACATTATTATAAACACCAAGATCAGTTTGTGCCGGGTTTGTTATCAAAGTAACCCCGTTGCTGCCATTAGTTACAATACTTGCAAAAGAAGGCAGGTTAGCACTTGTATAAGTTATTGCATCGCCATCTGAATCAGTTGCATTTACGGCAGTTGTTGTAGTTACACCATAAGGAACTGCAATTGCAGAAAGTTTTGCAATAACAGGTGCATTATCTTTTGTTGTTGCATATGCAGATGATGCTGCACTTGCAGTACCACCTGTGCCTGTTGCTTTAATCTGATAATAATGTATCAGGTTAGCGTTAAGCCCGCTATCTGAATAAGAAATTGCAGATGAAGCAAGTGTATTTATCAAGATATAGTTAGTGTTGTCGCCAATTGATCTTAACAATTGGTAACCTATTGCACCTGTAACTTTTTTCCATGTTAATGAAATCTGTGAACTTGATGTTGCTGTAACTGTAAAGTTTGCAGGAGCAACAGGTGTTGCAGGTAAAGCAAACGTAGTGGCAGATGGAACAGCACCAATTACTGCCTGGTAATATGCAGAATTAGGAATTGTAACTGAAGTTGTAGTACCAGGAACTTTATATGATGCTACCATGGAAGCACCACCACCCTGCTGAAAGAATTCAATAGTAACCGGATAAGTGCCTTTAGCTATTGTTATGGCGCTGCTGGATACCGTAGTAGCACCATGCAATCCATCATTATTTACAGTAGGCGTACCTGCTGCTGTATTTGAATTAAACCATAAAGCACTTCCATCATCAGAATTAGTTGAGAAAGTATAAGAACCGGCTTTAGTAATATTGATATATCCATGCCATACAAAACCATAATTGGTAGTTTGTGTGGCAACACTTAAATCAGTGGTTGAAGAAACTCCTGTTTTTGCAGGTGTTAATGTCGTAAAATCAGGAAGTGCTGACCATGTTCCGGTATAGAAATAATAGTTTAAACCATTTGATGCGCTAAGAGTTGTATCCTGTTTGCTTAAGCCTGAATTGCCATATTTATTTATGGCCTGTAATCTATAATAATAAGTAGTTGAAGGTGCTAAGGTTGAATCAGTAAATGTAGTAGTATTTGCAGCAGCTGTACCAACAATGTTGTAGGTTCCTGTTGCGCTTGCTGAACGATAAACTTCAAATCCTGTTTCGTTGCTACTGTTATCTTTCCAGGTTACATTAATCTTATTGTAAGCTGTAGCAGTTGCTTTAACTGTGGTTGGAATCGCAGGAACAGAACCGACATTTACATAATTACCAGTGAAATATGAATTGGCAATTGTTTGCAGTGTAGTACTTCCAAGCCCAAGTTTGCTTGACCAGGAAACAGACATGTTAGCACCACCGGTAACCTGGAAGTATTCTATACAAATTGGATAGATACCTGCAGTTAAGGTTATAGCTTTGCCTGAAACAGTTGTAGAACTATGAGCACCATCATTATTTACTGTAGGTGTGCCTGTTGGAGTGTATGAATTGAACCATAAAGCACTTCCATCATCTGAAGTTGTAGCAAAAATGTAAGAACCATCTTTAGGTACATTAATATAACCCTGCCACAAAAATCCATAATTTGTAGTTTGGGTGGCAACGCTTAAATCAGTATTTGCAGAAACGCCTGTTGCAACCGGTGTTAATGTAGAAAAATTAGGCAATACACTCCATGCATTAGCAGCAGTGTAGAAGCTGTATTTCAAACCGCCTAGTATTGGTTCTGATGTAATCTGGTTGCTTGCAGAAGATATATTTCCACTTGCATCTGCAGCTTTCACATAAACAGCATATGGCTGATTTTGTACAAGAGCGGTTAAAACGAAAGATGTTTGTTTGGTAACGTTTGAAAGCGTACCGTTTACATAAATATTATAATGGTCAACTGCTACATTATCTGTAGAAGCTGTCCATGCTATTGAGATAGTTGAAGGAGTAGTATAAGTAGATTTCAGGTTAGCTGGAATAGATGGTGCAATTGTATCAGAGAATGTAGCAGCACTTGCTTCATTAGATAAAGGCGCTGCACCGGTTGAATCAATCGCACGAAGTGCATAAAAATATTTTACTTTAGGCGAAAGCGTTGAATCTACGAAACTTCTTACAGCAGCTCCAACCTGCCCTATTAATGCATAGGATCCACTTGAAGTTCCGCGATAAATTTCCAAAGCAGTTGGAATATTGCTTTGCTGATTTGCCGGACTCCAGCCAAGCTGGATTTGTATATTAGATATTGCGTTTGCGGTTAAGCTTTTTACAGCGGTAGGTGCGTTTGGCCCTTTTGCATCAATTACTTTAAAAGCCGGAGAATATAAAGCAGAACAGGCATATTGCGGGGTTGCAGCAACTATATAATAACCGGGTTTTGTTGCGTTGAATGTTGAATTTGTGCTTAACACGCTGTCAGAACCAACCTTTTTCCATGTATAACTTGTGTAAGTATCTGTACCTGAAACCTGGAGGGTTGTATAGTTTTTACCATCAGCAGATGGTATTGCAGTACTCAATAAGCCAGCTACCTGTACTGGTGGTGTTTGACTTGGTGTTTGTATAATAACCTGTACCGGTGTTCTTGACCAGTCAGACCAAATGCCATTTCTTTCTACCTGCGCATAGTAAGTGCCGCTGTCTGTAACATTAATAGTATTAAAAGTTGCTGTTGTTATTATGTTACCATTCTTTCTCCATTTATACGCTTGAAAGCCAGGTGCAAGACCAACCGTTAAATTAATATTATCGCCAGGGCAAAACTTAGTTCTTCCGTATAAAGTCCATGGGTTAGAAGAATAGCCGCGTAATAAATACGGCCAAAAATCGGGCAACAACCATGTTGAATCCCATGTATCATGGCCTAAAGTAGAAAACTCCTTAGTAGTAAAATCTGCACCCGCCGCGAGATAAGCATCTCTTACCTGGTGTTCTGTATAAGGAGCAGGAGCAACATCCTGTCCGCCTTGTATATTCCAAACAGGTAAAAATTTTGCTTCGTCTATTAAACTTTGACTTGTAAAGTTTAAAGATGCTGCCGACATTGGAACATCTGCAGCAGTATAAGTAGGATAGTCGAACATCATTCCCCATGTTCCGTCACCACCTGCGGAGAGACCATTGTAGCTAACAGCAAAAGGATCAAGTTTGTTGTTAGTTATCATATAATTAATAATTTCAGTAATATATTGGTATTGATTATCTGACCAAAAACCGTTCCCTAGGCTTTGCATAGCCAGCACAAATCCGTCGTAAGTGCCATTATCTACTGCGGCCTGAAAAACATCACCACCATGATAAAGCTGGTATTCATTATCATAAATGTCATCACCCTTTTCACCTAACCCATGGAAAAAAACGAGCATAGGATATTTTTTGCCGTCGTTTGCTGTTGGATTATAGCTCTTAGGAAAATGTAACCTGAATGCATATCCTTTGTAGAAGTAGCATTTGTATTCATCTGTATTCCAGCTTAAACGCTTTGTACGAACCCATTTTCCAATCTGCCCATAAGCGGGCTGGGTTGGAGGAGCACTTGAATTATAAGTTTTTACAGTATCATTTGGATTTAGAATTGATTGTCCAAACGAACTGAAAAAAAACAAACAGGCTAATAACGATAAAATGTAAACCTTTCTCATGATGATTGTTGCGTTTTAATTTTGTTTTAAAATAGGAACTGGTTTTAAATAAATTTGAAAGTGTAAAATTATTCAGGTAAGGCTAAGTAAAATTTTGAACTTGGTAAAAGAGGGTTTTTTGTTGGTGAATGAAAGAAATCAGCAAGCGATGTAAAAATATTAACCGGGAAAAGCCAGTTTCCGTAATAAAATGTCAACCAAAAAGGAATTAAAAGTTAATCAGGAATATTTATAAAATAAACATAAAAAGAATATTTAAACCATTAACCTATACAGATTAATTTTGAAATTTTACTGCGTTTTATATGTATGATGATCTACTTCTCGATAAAAAATTAAAAGAAAGAATCGACAATAATGCTCTTAGAACCTTAAGATTGACTGGTAATAATTGCGTTGATTTTTGCTCCAATGATTACCTGGGAATTGTACGCAATCAATTATTAAAAAATAAAATTCCTTTTCATAGTAAAATTGGTTCTACAGGTTCACGGTTGTTAGCGGGCAACTATGAATTAATTGAAAAAACAGAAAAGCAAATTGCGGCTTTTCATAAAGCTGAAGCCGCGCTTATTTTTAATTCTGGCTATGATGCAAATATTGGTTTGTTGAGTTGCGTGCCACAAAAAGGTAGTATTATTTTTTACGATCAGCTTTGTCATGCATCAATCCGCGATGGTATTCGCCTTTCATTTGCACAAAGCTTTTCTTATATACATAATGATATTGGAGACCTTGAAAAAAAGTTACAATCTGTTTCTTTAAACTTCGGAAGCAATATTTTTATTGTAACAGAATCAGTATTCAGTATGGACGGGGATTTTTGCCTGCTTCAGGAAACAATCCGGCTTGCAAAAAAATACAATGCACACTTAATAATTGATGAAGCACATGCAACCGGCGTTATTGGCGAAAAAGGCGAAGGGTTTGTGCAGAAAGAAAATTTACAGGAGGATATTTTTTGCCGCATTTATACTTTTGGAAAAGCCTGCGGCGTACACGGCGCTGCGGTAATTGGTTCGGAAAAGCTTAGAAGTTATCTTATCAATTTTGCTCGCAGCTTCATTTACACAACTGCTTTGCCTGAACATTCTGTTGCTGCAATAAGCGCATCTTATCAAACATTTCCTTTTTTGTTTAATGAAAGAAAGCACTTGCATGAGTTGATACAATATTTTCAGAAAGCAACAATAAAATTTGAAAGATTAGTTTCAAAAACACCAATACAAATTGTAATTGTTCCCGGAAATGAAAATGTAAAAGAAGTTGCAGCAAAACTGCAGAATGCAAATCTTGATGTGCGACCAATAATTTATCCAACTGTGCCGTCAGGCAAAGAACGTTTAAGAATTGTATTGCATTCTTTTAATACGGTTCAGGAGGTTGAATTGCTTATAAAACATTTACAGTAGAACTTGAAAGAATTACCCAAAGAATTGCTCAATGACCTTGAAAAGGTCAATAGTTATAACAGGCAGTCTTTTATAGAAGTACATAAACATCAACCTTTAACGGCCATTCGTTTAAATAGTGATAAGCTAAAAAAATTTGCTTCAGGCAATGTAATTCCTTCCCGGTTTAGTTTAAATGAAACTGTGCCCTGGTGCGAGAATGCATTTTATTTACAGGAGCGGCCTGCCTTTACACTTGACCCTTTATTACACGCAGGCGCCTATTATGTACAGGAAGCCAGCAGCATGTTTTTATATGAAGTAGTAAAACAAACCTGCCCGGATACCAATAAAAAAGTGCTGGATTTATGTGCGGCACCTGGTGGTAAGAGCACGCTGCTTACATCTTATTTTAAACAAGGATTGGTTATTTGTAATGAAGTAATAAATCAGAGAGTAAATATTTTAAATGAGAACCTTACAAAATGGGGAACTGCAAATGTTGTTATTACAAACAATGATGCTTCAGATTTTAATCGTCTCGAAAATTACTTTGATGTAATTGTTGTTGATGCGCCATGCAGTGGCAGCGGCTTATTCAGGAAAGATGCAGAGGCAATTAATGAATGGAGTAAAAATAACGTCATGCTTTGCAGTCAGCGCCAGCAAAGAATTTTAGCTGATGTTTATACGTCTTTGAAGCAAGATGGTATTTTAATTTATTCAACCTGTTCTTATTCAAAAGAAGAAGATGAAGATATTTTGAATTGGATGAAGGACAACTTTAATGTTGAAAGTATTCAGCTTGAATTAAAAGACGAATGGAACATTTTAGAAACGCAGTCAGTAAAACACAAGACATTTGGCTATCGTTTCTGGCCTGATAAATTACAGGGAGAAGGTTTTTTTATTGCGGCTTTTAAGAAGAATGATGGCGCATTATCAAATCATAAACCTCAAAAAAATATTTTCAATAAAACATCAAACAAACATGCTGCAATTGCTTTAAATTATATTGATGAGGATGACTGGTTTTTCTTTAACCATAAAGAAAATATTAAAGTAATAAAGAGAAACTGGGTTAATGATATTACAATACTTCAGAAAAATTTATACCTGCGTAAAGCCGGAATTGATATGGGAGAAGTTATAAAAGAGGCGCTTATCCCACATCACGAACTGGCTTTAAGCAATATTATAAAGGATTCAGTTCATCGTTTTGAACTTTCGTTGGATGAAGCTTTGCAATACCTGCGCAAAAAAGAAATGCATTTGCAAAGTGAATATAAAAGCTGGGCATTATCCACATATAAAAGTTATCCGCTTGGCTGGCTGAAATTTTTGCACAACCGTGTGAATAATTACTATCCAGTCAACTGGCGCATTCTTAAAGATTAAATTTGTCGCTTAACTTTCTATCATGCTAAAAATATTTTATCTTTTTGTACTTGCAGTAATTTTATGCATAGGGAAATCAGCATCCGCACAAAGCAATTACATCAATCATACATTAAAACAAGGCGAGAGTTTATCAGCTTTAGCAAAGCAATACAATACTAATGTTGGTGATATAATGCGCATCAATAATATGCATGCAGATACAAAACTTGTATATGGTTCAGTTATAAAAATTCCATCAGCCGGGAAAGTTAATGCAGCAACTGAAAACATAAAACCTGTTGCAGCGGATAACAATAAGCCTTCATCAAATTCGATCACGCACAAGGTTGTTAAAGGTGAAACTTTATTCAGCATCAGTAAACAATACAACGTTTCGGTTAATGATTTAAAAACCTGGAATCATCTTGCAAATAACAGTGCACAACTCGGCAATATTTTAACCGTGAGTAATAATAATGCTATTACTTCAGATAAACCTGTCACAGAAATAAAAAAACAAAGAGTTCAAACAGCTTCTCAAACAACATCACAGCCTGTTAATGAGCCTGCACAAAAAACAGAAATTAATAAAACTGAAGACACATCATCAGGTTTTGTTGTAAATAATTCACCAAACAATATTCCGGCTGCAACAACAAATGAAAATACTAATACAATTATAGATAATATTACAACATCATCAAACCAAACAAAAAACTTACAAGGTTATTTTGCCGATGTATTTAAAAAGAGTAGGAAAGAGCAACATGTGTCAGGCATTAGTAAAACATTTAAAACAGCAAGTGGCTGGAGTGATGGTAAATATTACATTCTTGCAGATGATATAAATCCCGGCACAATTGTAAAACTTACTGCTGATAACGGAAATGCAGTTTACGCAAAAGTACTTTGGAGTATGGGCGATTTAAAGGAAAATAGCGGCGTTAATTTCCGTATTAGCAATGCAACTGCTGCGGCTTTGAATGAAAACAATGATGCTTTTAACCTGACTGTTAATTATTGATTTATTAGAAAAATTATTAAATGGTACGCTGGGGAATTTTAGGCTGTGGCCGTATTGCGGGAAAATTTGCTTCAGATTTAAAGCTCGTTTCAAATGCTGAACTAATTGCATGTGGTGCACGAAGTAAACAATCCGCAGATGAATTTGCTGCTGCATATTCAATAAAACATAAACATTACAGTTACGAAGATTTGGTGAAAGATGATGAGGTTGATGTGATTTATGTTGCAACGCCGCACAGCCATCACCATCAGAATACATTATTATGCATTGAACATGGTAAGGCCGTGTTATGTGAAAAAGCTTTTGCTATAAATTATAAACAGGCTAAAGAAATGATTGATGCAGCCTGCAGCAAAAAAGTTTTTTTAATGGAAGCGGTCTGGACAAAGTTTTTAAAGCCTTTTAATAGAGTAAAGCAAATGATTGATGAAGGCATGTTGGGTGATATAAAAAGTATGCAATTGAATTTTGGTTTTAAACCACCGGCAAACGCACCGCAGAGAATTTTTGATCCGGAACTTGGCGGAGGAACATTGCTTGACATCGGGATTTATAATGTATTTACTACGTTGTTTTTTTTAGGTAAGCCTGATATAATTATAGCAAGCATGACGCCGGCTTCAACTGGTATAGATGCACAATGTGCTGCTACATTCAATTATAAAAATGGTGCAATAGCGCAACTGTTCTCTACATTTCTATCAGACACATCTACTGAGGCAGATATATGCGGAACAGAAGGTCGCGTTCATTTATCACATAGATATTATACGCCGGCTGCTTCAATAGAATATTTCAATGGCAAGCCAGAAACAAAGCAGCTAATTTATACGCCGGAAAATGAAGAAGGTTTTGGTTATCAGTATGAAGCAAGCCATGTGTGCGAATGCCTGGAGCAAGGATTAACTGAAAGTAATGTGATGACACATGCAGATACTTTATTGCTCATGGAAACTATGGATGAAGTACGTAAAAAAGCCGGCATTAAATATTCTGTTGATTAAAAAACGTACTTGTCAATTCTTTTAATTTAATTTACCATCATAAATTATTAAATGAAATTATCAAATCCAAAAACGCTCACAGTTACATTCCTGCTTGCTATTGGCGTTGTTATAAGTATAGCGGCTACAAAACCATCCACATCAAAAATTAAAATCGCAACAAACTATAGCGATACAGGGCATTTTAAAAACCTGCAGGTGCTGCCAAAAGATATAAGCGAAGATAGCCTTGACCACATTATGCACAGTTATACAAAAGCACTTGGTGTTCATTGTAATTTTTGTCATGCGTTTGCAAATGGCAAACCAAACTTTGCCAGCGATGAAAAGGAAGAAAAAGGTATTGCAAGATATATGATGAAGATGACGGCAGACATTAACAAGCAATATTTCAACTTTGAAAAATCAACAATGCCGGATACCATTAATGTTATAAAATGTATCACCTGCCATCGTGGTAACCCGCATCCTGATGAAATAAAAGCTGATGGTGATGATGAACATCACGATATGATGCCTCCGGGACCTCCGCCACCGAATAGCCAGATGCCACCGCCACAACCTGACACCAGCAAGCCTAATAAATAATTTATCAAAGACTGTTTATTAAGAAATCGATTTGATTAAAACTGCATTATAAAAGCGGTGCCTTCACCTTTAATGCTTTGAACATTTATGTTGCCTTTATGCAGCATCATTATTTGTTTGCATAAACTTAAACCTATACCACTGCCGCTTTTTTTGGTGCTAAAGAATGGTATAAAAATTTTATCAAGTACTTCGTCCTCTATGCCGCTGCCGTTATCAACCACTTTAATTACAATGTGATTATTCTGTAGCTGGCTTGCTGTTAAAACTATTTTTGGTTCTTTTACTTCTTTAACAGCTTCCATTGCATTTAATAAAAGATTAATTAAAACCTGTTCAATAAGATTTATATCAGCTTCTATCTGCAGTTCCTGATCTTTTAAAATAATATCAAGCTCAATATTTTTTTGATCAAGTGTTGGCAGCATTAAGCGTTGCTGTGTTTTAAAAAGATCTTTTACATAAAATTTCTGAAGGTTCGGCGCTGTTATCATGTTCAGGTTGCGATAAGTTTGCGCAAACTTTAATAAGCCTTCACTTCTGCGCTTGATTGTTTCCATGCCCAGAGAAAGGTCTTCCAATGTTCCGCTTTCATCATCTATAAGTTCAGTCGAATGTTGTAAGCGGTTCTTTAATGTATCTGCAAGCGAAGAAATGGGCGCAACAGAGTTCATTATTTCATGCGTCATTACGCGTAATAATTTTTGCCACGCTTTACTTTCGGCTTCATCTAAAGCTTCGTTTACATTTTGAAATGCAATGAGCTTATATTTTTTTCCTTCTGTTTGAAAAGCTGTTGCAGCTAATAAAATCTTCAACGTATTTCTTTCAATATGAATATCGCTGATTAAGTTTTCACCGGGTTTTAGATTGACAATTACTGAACACAAAGCCGCATCTCGTTTATCCAATGATTGAATGGTTTTTAAAAAAGGAATTTTCAACAGACGCTTCAAAGATTCATTCATCCAAACAATATTTCCCGTTTCAATTTCATAAGAAAGAATTCCTGTATCAACAAGCTCTAATATTTTTTGTAAATACTGATATTGCGTTTCCTTTTCAATACTTATAACTTTAAATGCAGAATTAATTTCATTAAAGCCCTGTCGCAAACCCTGTAATTCTGAAGGTGCATGCCGAACATCAAAATGACGTGAGAAATCACGGTAATGAATGCTTTCAACAAACTGTGTTACTTCAGCCTGCGCTTTTTTTAAGAATGCATATAAATTATAACATTGATATGCTGTTAGCGTAAATGCAAGTGCACTTAATAAATATTGTTTGTTCAAAATGAAATAGCTGACAGTAAATATTTCTGCTGCAAGTAATAAAATGCGTATAAAAAGCTTGCTGCCGGGTTGATTATATATCATACTTACTAAGTCTTCTGTACAATGCAGTTCTGGTTAAACCCAATTCTTTTGCAGCCTTGCTTATGTTACCGTTGTGTTTTTCAATAACAAGCAGGATAGTATTTTTTTCAATGCTGCTTAAATTAAAATTATCCTGTTCATGTGTGGCAGACATGGTTGCTTCAATAGGAGAGAAGAGTAAATCCTTTTCTGAAAGTTCTTCATCATCACTCATAATTACAGCACGTTCCATGGTATATTGAAGTTCACGCACATTGCCCGGAAAAGCATATTTCATTAATTTATCAAGCGCAGATTTATCTAATTCGATTGAAGGCTTGCGATACTTTGCACCATACTGTTTCGCGAAATGTTTCGCCAATAAAATAATATCATCTTTTCTTGCACGTAATGGCGGCAACATAATCTCAACCGTGTTAATTCTGTAAATAAGATCTTTCCTGAAACGGTTTTCATTCGCAAGTTCCTGTAACGGCATGTTCGTGGCACATATCAACCGTATATCAATGGGTATAGGCTGGTTTGTTCCCAATCTTATTACCTGTCTGTTTTGCAAAACACTTAAAAGCTTTGCCTGTTGCTGTAATGTTATATTGCCAATTTCATCAAGAAATAAAGTGCCGCCGTTTGCTGCTTCAATCCTTCCAACACGGTCTTCTCTTGCATCAGTAAATGCACCTTTTTTATGACCGAACAATTCACTCTCAAATAATGTTTCTGTCAACGCACCCACATCAACTTTTATATATGGCTGCTTTGCCCTTAATGATTTTTGATGAATAGCTTTTGCTATTAAATCTTTACCGGTTCCGTTTTCACCTAATATCAAAATGTTTGCATCAGTAGGTGCAATTTTCTCAAGCTTAAAAAAAATATTTTTCATCGCTTCACTTTCAGCAAGCAGCTCTGTACCGATTAAATTTTCAGCAGCATCTTTCCTCGCAGCTCCATCAGCACGTTTGGTTTTTTGAATTATTTCTTCAATATTGGTAAGCAACTTTTCATTGTGCCATGGCTTCAGCAAAAAATCTGAAGCACCTTCTTTTAAAGAACGCACTGCAAGATCAATATCGCCGTAAGCCGTTATCATAATTACAGGCACTGTTTTATTAAGTTCTTTAATCCGCTTCAGCCAATACAAGCCTTCATTGCCGGTATTGATTGATGATTTAAAATTCATATCGAGCAACACCAAATCAAAATTTGTTTCTCTTAATAATGCAGGCAGGTTTTCAGGATTTTTTTCCGTTACTACTTTCTTTACTTCCGTTTTTAATAAAAGCCGAACGGCAATCAGTACATCCGGGTCATCATCAATAACTAAAATGCAGGTATTTTTTAAACTCATTTTGTATAATTAATAATAAAGAATTTTTTATTGTTACCATTAGTTCATTAGCTATACCATAAAGCTAAAATATTGGTTTTTAATTGTTGATTTTAATAAAGCAAAAGCGGCTGTATCAAAAACGTACACTTTCTGTTCTACAAGCGTACAATGGTTTAACTCAAAATGATTATAAATGATTGTTTTTCAGGCCAAAATTAAAATGGCACTTTGCTTTCTTTGTACATGCCATAATATTCTTTATGAGTAATAAATTGAAAAGTAACTGGTTTATGCTAAGATTGCTTTTATTGGTAAATGCAATTTTAATTGGTGTAATGTTTTTTTTACTTCGTGATTTTAAACATGAATCAAAAAATTCTGACTGTTCAAAAAGTAATTTAAAATTTCTGAACACAGACGTTCTAAATTCAATCGCAATTAAACTGATGTAAAAAAATTTATATAAAAGTGGACAGAGTAATTCAAAAGAAAAAATGGTCAACAAAAAGAATAATAACTATCTCGGTTATTGCAGCAATAATATTATTAATTGCGGGTAGCTATTATTTCACCAGCGGCGCATCTAAGTTAAATGTTGAAACAGACAGATTAACTATAAGCGAAGTAACTAAAGGTAAATTCCAGGAAAATATTCCGGTAAACGGTGTGGTGTTGCCGCAAACAACCATTTATCTTGATGCTATTGAAGGCGGCCGTGTAGAAGAAAGGTATGTTGATGACGGAACGATGATGACAAAGGGACAACCTATTCTGCGCCTTTCAAACACAGACCTCGAATTAAGCCTGGTTAACCAGGAAACGCAGGTGTACAACCTTTTAACTCAAATGCAGATTTCACGAAACGCTGCTCAGCAAAACACGGTTGAAAAGTTAAACCAGATGACAGATGTGCAAAGCCAGATGAGGGAAGCAGAACGTGTATATAATCTTGATAAAGATTTGTATGCCAAGAAAGCAATTGGCTCGCAGGAATATAAAAAAGCAGAAAACGATTATAATTACTATTCACAAAAACAAAAACTCACACAACAAATACTATCTCAGGATTCAGGTTCAAATAAGCAACAGTTAGCACAGGCACAGCAATCTTATCAGGGCTCACAAAATGCATTAGGCGTAATGCGTCAAAAGGTGGGTGATTTAATTGTTCGTGCTCCTGTTGACGGGCAATTAACTTCTTTAGATGCGGAAGTTGGGCAAAGTAAAAATAAAGGTGAACGCTTAGGCCAGATAGATGTGATGAATGGTTATAAAGTTCGTGTTGATGTAGATGAGCATTACCTTTCACGGATATATACAGGCTTGCGTGGCACTTTCACTTTTGCTGATAGCAATTATCTGCTTGAAATTAAAAAAGTTTATACACAGGTGACCAACGGAAGATTCCAGGTTGATATGCTATTTATTGGCAAAGTACCGCAAGGCATACGCAGAGGACAAACATTGCAAATACTTTTAGCACTAAGTGATGAGAGAACATCTTTATTATTGCCGAAAGGAGGTTTTTATCAGCAGACAGGCGGCAACTGGATTTTTAAAGTAAGTGCTGATGGAAGCAAGGCTTACAAAGTTGACATACAGTTAGGTAATCAGAATACTGATTACTATGAAGTGTTGCAGGGGTTGCAGCAAGGTGATAAAGTAGTAACATCCAGCTATGAAAATTATGGCGATATGCAGGAACTAGTATTAAAAAAATAAAATCTAAAACAATAATCAATAATATTAAATCATCATGATAAACATTTCACAACTTGAAAAAGTTTACCGCACAGAAGAAGTAGAAACTGTTGCGCTTAACAAATTAACAATGGATATAAAAACAGGAGAATTTGTTGCAGTGATGGGTCCATCAGGCTGTGGTAAATCAACACTACTTAATATTCTCGGAATGCTCGATGATCCTGATGATGGCAGCTTTATTTTTAACGGAATTGAAGTAGCGCATTTTAATGAACGTAAACGTGCCGATCTGCGTAAAAATAACATAGGCTTTGTGTTTCAGAGCTTTAACCTGATTGATGAATTAACCGTATTTGAAAATGTTGAACTGCCTTTAATTTATACCGGTGTAAAAACAGCAGACAGAAAAAAACGTGTTGAAGAAGTGCTGGATAAAGTGCAGATTATGCATCGCCGAAACCATTATCCTCAGCAGCTTTCAGGTGGCCAGCAACAGCGTGTGGCAGTTGCAAGAGCTGTAGTGAATCATCCTAAATTAATTCTTGCTGATGAGCCTACCGGTAACCTTGATAGCAGCAATGGTAATGAAGTAATGCAGTTATTAACCGAATTAAATGAGCAAGGCACAACTATCGTTATGGTTACACATAGCGAACATGACGCACGTTACAGCCATCGCATTATACGTATGTTAGATGGGCAAACTGTTACTGAAAATATTTTGATATAAAGCCTGCACTGCGATTTTGGGGTGGATAAAAATGATATAGATAAATCAAGACTAGACTTTTATACGCCACAAAATCAACTTCTATGTTTAAAAATTATTTCAAAATAGCTGTTCGTAATCTCCTTCGACATAAAGCATTTTCATTTGTAAATATTCTTGGTCTTGCTGTGGGCATGGCATCTTGTTTTCTTATTTTTTTATATGTAAGCTTTGAAACAAGCTATGACAACTTTAATAAAAAGGCAGACCGTATTTACAGAATTGTATCGGATATAAAAACACCATCCGAAGTAATTCATTCGGGCATTACCATTGCGCCGCTGGCTATATATTTAAAGAAAGATTTTCCTGAAGTAGAAGATGCTGTGCGTTTAGCTTCAGATGGTTTTTTAGTAACTAAAGGTGATATAAAATTCCAGGAGAAAAGAACATTGCTGGTTGATTCGACCTTACTCAATGTTTTTGATTTTCCATTTGTTGAAGGCAATAAAGTAACAGCGCTCACCGAGCCGATGAGCATTATTCTTTCACAAACAGCATCTAAAAAATATTTTGGTAATGAAGATCCTTTGGGTAAGCATGTGTTGCTTACAGGTGCAGCTATTAACGCAACTATTACCGGCATCATGAAAGATATTCCGGAGAATTCACAAATACATGCAGACATGCTTGTTTCGATGTCGTCAGCAAAACAAATTTATGGGCAGTCAACTTCAGACAGTGAATGGACAAACCACAATTTTCTTACTTATCTTTTATTAAAACCAAACGCAAACGCAAAAAGGCTTGAAGAAAAGCTACCTGCATTCATGCAAAAATATCATGGGCAGCAAATGCGTGAACTGCAGATGTATGAAACTTTATTTCTTGAACCGTTGCGTGATGTTTACCTTAAATCAACACATACGGAAGTATTTCCTGCAACTATTCTTACAACAGGTAACATTAATAACGTTTATATTTTTTCTATCATCGGCATTTTTATTTTATTAATTGCCTGCATCAACTTTATTAATCTTACTACTGCACGCAGCGCTGAACGTGCAAAAGAAGTAGGTATTCGTAAAATGGCTGGCGCTTTAAGATTTCAGCTTACAAAACAATTCATCAGCGAGTCAATCATCATTACTTTGATTGCTTTTATAATTGCTGTTGTATTAAGTGTGTTAGCGTTGCCATGGTTTAACCAGCTGGCAGGCAAAACAATTAGTACCGGTATTTTTAGTAACTCTTTACAAATAGCTGAGTTGTTTTTGCTTTCAATTTTGATAGGAATTTTCGCAGGCTTTTATCCTTCTCTGTTTTTATCTTCTTTCAAACCTGTAAGTGTTTTAAAAGGCCGCTTTTCAACAAGCACAAAAGGATTAATGCTGCGCAAAGGTCTTGTTGTTTTTCAGTTTGTGATTTCCATTGCTTTGATTACAGGAACCATCATTGTTTATACGCAAATGAATTATATGCGTAATAAAGATTTAGGTTTTAATAAAGAACAGGAAATTATCATCAACACAAATTTCGATAAGAATAAAGATGCATTCAGGCAATCATTGTCATCCATTTCCGGTGTATTGTCAAGTGTTTATTCTTCAAGCGTGCCTGGCGGTGATTATACTTCTGCTTATTCCGAAATGCAAAATGCAAAAGGTGAAACGCAAAAAACAAACCTCAATCTTTATTTTATTAACTATGATTATATCAACCAGTATCAACTAAAATTAACAGCAGGCAGAAGCTTTTCAAAAGACTTTGCAACAGACAGTACGCAGGCGATGATAATCAACGAAAGCGCCGCGAAAATGCTCGGCTATACTTCAGCACAACAAGCTGTTGGAAGAAATTTCAGTCAATGGGGAAGACAGGGAAAAATTATTGGTGTGCTGAAAGACTTTAATTATAAATCATTACAGCAGCAGATAGAACCATTAACAATGCGCATTGAACCTGGCGCATTTGGTTTAATATCGATAAAAGTTGCTGCTAATAATTTGCCATCTACTATTAAAGCAATAGAGAACAAATGGAATACAATCGTTCCCAACAGACCTTTTGAATATAATTTTTTGGATGACGCATTCAACCAGCAATACAACGCTGAAAACAATTTTGGAAATCTTTTTCTAAACTTTGCAGTACTAGCCATTTTTATTTCATGTCTTGGATTGTTAGGCTTGTCATCTTACAGCACTATTCAGCGAACCAAAGAGATTGGAGTGCGCAAAGTGCTTGGTGCAAGTGTTTCAAGTATCGTTAATTTATTATCTGCTGATTTTCTTAAGCTTGTATTAATAGCGTTCGTGATTGCAACACCACTTGCCTGGTTTGCTATGAATAAATGGCTTCAGGATTTCGCTTATCGCACTCATATATCATGGTGGATGTTTGCATTGGCTGCAATTGCTTCGCTGTTAATTGCATTTGCAACCATTAGTTTCCAGGCAATCAAAGCGGCTATAGCAAACCCTGTAAAGAGTTTGAGAACGGAATGAAGTAACACCCGTAAATCGCTCATCTTGCTTCTACCGGAGATATCAACAGCAATAATGGTAATGAAGTAATATAGTTGTTAACTGAATTAATGAGCAGGGCACAACTATCGTAATGATTACACATAGCGAACATGATGCACGCTATAGCCATCGCATTATACGCATGTTAGACTGACAAACTGTTACAAAAATATTTTAATATAAAATCTATTTAAAGCTTTCCGGGAAGAAACTTTTTTTATATAGTTATAATGTAAAGCAGTTGTTAATTACCTGCTTTTTTGCGACCATTCAAGGTTATTAAACTTCTTCGTTATCCTCTACACCTTCATTTTCGTTCACGTTTTCTTCAGTTTCTGTTGCTGTGCCTTCGCCTTCTTCACTAAAGCCATCTGCTTTTTGCGGCAATTCATATTTTTCTTCTATGTCAACAAACTTTTTTCCAAGTAAACTTCTTGTGCCATATTGTTGCGGACCAATACCTTCTACTCTTGAAGTTGCTGGATATATTATTTTAGTGCTTTCATCTTTAGAAACGTTTATCAGCTCAACCAAAAATGTCCAGTTTTTTGTAAAGTCATATACGTACACAAATTTCTGGTTGGTATCCCGTATTTCACTACCAATACTTGTATCATTCATTAAAAGCGGTTCAGCTTTATAATCTTTATCATATCGTTCGAAAGAAATTTCCCTGCCACGCTGCCAATGATCGTTACTTCTGTAAAAAGTTGCCTGATGTTTATTATCAAACTCGTAAGCCTTCAGTATTGCATTATGCAGTTCTGTAAAACTTTGTGTATGCTTAATAACCACATCACGATAAACCGCATCATCATCTTCATAATAAGCTCTAAACTTTAAAACTGCCATTCTATAAATTGCTATTAAAATTAATGATTGAACTATCTATATCAGTCAAGCAAATACTGTGCACCGTTAATAATTTTTAATTCGACTGGTATTAAATAATAAAGAAACTAATAATTGTTCATACATGAACACGTTAAGTAAAAATTGATTATTGCGTTTGTTTTAATTTTACCGGTAAAATATTTAACGCAGCGGCTTTTTGCAACATCAAACTATAAGCCACATTGTAATCGTTGGTGATATCACCATCAAGAATTGCTTCGCGAATAGCATCTTTAATAATACCCACATTTTTACCCGGTGTTAATCCAAATGTTTCCATAATTACATCACCGGTAATGGGTGGCTGCCAGTTACGCATTTTATCTTTTTCTTCCACCGCATTCATACGTTCACGCACCAGTTCAAAATTTTGCAGGTACCGTTTTGCTTTGTATTTATTTTTTGTAGTGATATCCGCTTCGCATAACATCATCAAGGCATCAACATCTTCACCGGCTTCAAATAATAAGCGGCGTATGGCACTATCTGTAATATTTTCTTTGGTTAAACTGATGGGGCGTAAATGCAACGCTACTAATTTTTGAACAAGGCGCATTTTCTCATTCATAGGTAATTTAAATTTTGCAAAAATTTTAGTAACCCATTTAGCGCCTAACGCTTCATGCCCGTGAAATGTCCATCCATGTTCAGTTTCAAATCGTTTAGTGGCAGGCTTCGCGATATCATGCAATAAAGCAGCCCAGCGCAACCATAAATCATTTGTGTGTGCAGCAATATTATCAAGCACCTGCAATGTGTGTGTAAAATTATCTTTATGGCCTATGCCGTCAATGTATTCTGCACCCTGCAATGCAAGCAATTGCGGGAATACTATTTTTAATAATCCTGTTTTCTGCAGAAGAAACCACCCGGCAGAAGGTTTTGAAGCAAGCATTATTTTATTAAGCTCATCTGTAATTCTTTCCTGTGAAATAATTTTTATACGTTCCGCATTTTCACAAATTGAATTAAATGTTTTTGCTTCAATAGTAAAATTTAATTGCGTGGCAAAGCGTATGGCGCGCATCATGCGCAATGGATCATCATTAAAAGTTTGTGCCGGTTGAGATGGTGTTTTAATAATCTTTTCTGATAAATCTTTTAAACCATTAAACCTGTCAATTAAATTTCCAAAATTATTTTTACTTAAATCAATTGTAATGGTATTGATAGTAAAATCTCTTCTGTTCAAATCATCTTCAAGTGTTCCGGGTTCAATGGTTGGTTTACGGCTTTCCTGTACATAGCTTTCTTTTCTTGCACCCACAAATTCCAATTCCAAATCAGGTAGTTTGACTTGTGCTGTTCCAAAAGTTTTAAAAAAAGATACAGATGGTTTTGGATTGAAATTCTCAGCTACTTCATGAGCAAGTTGAATAGCATCACCGATACACATGATATCTGCATCTTTGGTTGGCCTGCTTAATATTTTATCACGCACAAAGCCACCGATGAGATAACAGGACAGTTGTAATTCATCTGCTGCGTTTGCTATTTTTTTCAGAATAAATAATTCTTTGCTGCTAAATTCAACCTGCATAATTGCAAAGATAACATTCAATAAAAAAGCGATTCTTATTTGAATGTATAAGAACGTCGCTTTTCATAAACTTCATTTAAAAAACTGCGAAACCAAAAGCTATGCAACAGGTATTATATAAAACAAATTCATGGACGAATAACTTCTGGTTTACAGTTTACCCATCTTATTAAAGAAGAAGGTTCATTTTCAGCTAAATCATTTTGCCGGTAATTAACCACGTAATCAACATTCTTTTTTATTTCTGCTTCAATAAATGTAAAATTTTTGGGTGAAGATTTTCCGCTTATGTTGGCAGACGTGCTTACGATAGGCTTACGAAATCTCTTAATCAAATGCCTGCAAAACGCATCATTACAAATACGTATAGCAACAGAGCCATCATTATTGCAAACATTTTCTGCTAAACCAAGGGCATGATCATAAATCACAGTAGTTGGCTTTGTTGTAGTTTGTAAAAAGTCAAATACACTTAAATCCGGCGAAGCCGTGTAATACAAAATATCTTTTTGATCAGTAACCAATACCACAAAACTTTTTTGTTGTGACCGCTGTTTTAGCTGGTTAATTTTTTCAATTGCTGCATAATTTGTGGCATCACAACCAATACCCCAGATTGTATCAGTTGGATATAATATAATGCCGCCGCTTTGTAAAGCGACTAAAGCCTTTTCTACATCATCTTTAAATAATTCTTCAGTCATGTAATGTTGCTAATAATTGTTCAGGTAAAATATCAAGTGCGCATTTAAAATGCTTCTCCGGGCATTTACGCTTACCGTGAGTTGTGCATGGCCTGCAATAGAGGGGTTCTGTTTTTTCAACAACAAAACTTTTATTGCTTAAAGGTGTAAAGCCAAACCATGGAATCGTTGAACAAAACACTGCTGTTACAGGTGCGTTAACTGCTGAAGCAATATGCATAGGCGCAGAATCATTTACGTAATTCATAATTGCATTTTGCATTAAAGCCGCTGATTGCAGAAAGCTTAATTCACCACATACATTTTTTATTGCATAATCCGGCAAAGCATGTATTATCTCATTACAAAGAAATTTATCTGAAGCTGCGCCAAGTAAAAAAATGATTAACTGTTTATCAAGCTTTTCAATAAACGCAATCCATTTTTCTTTTGGAAACTGTTTGGTAAACCAAACTGAAGATGGCGCGATGCAGATATAGTTAACCGTTGACCGTTGGCTATTGACTATTAACTGCTTTACGTTTTCATAATCTTCTTTTGATGGATACAATTTTACCATTACAGGCTTATCACTTGTAAAATGTTTAATAAGTTTAAGATTACGTTGCACTTCATGAACTGGTTTTTCTTTTATGCCAATGACATGCTTAACTTTTACATCAAACAAAAAGCTTAAAGGGTTTTTATCAAAGCCAATTTTTTCTTTTGCGTTTGAAAGTGCTGTAATTAATCCTGTTGAAAAAAAACGTTGCACATTTATAACCTTATCATAGTTATTATTACGTATAACCTTAATAAGCGCAAACAGGTTTTTAGTTTTGTTTTGTTTTTTATTCCATATTAAAACTTCGTTTAATAACGGATGATTTTCTAACAAGCCTTCATTGCCACTTCTTAATAAAAAATCAATTTTAATATAAGGAAAATCAGCATGTAATTTTTCAATTAAAATCGTGGCCAAAACAACGTCACCAATAAATGCTGTTTGTATAATTAAAAATCTTTGCATGCAGTGCGAAGTTATTTGTTCACTTCTATAGGCTTATGTTTGCATTCATTAAATATTTTTTGAAAAGAGGTTTATCTAATATCATTCTAAGCAGACCAGATAGTATAGGTGACGTAATTCTCACATTGCCAATGGCAAAAATTTTAAAAGATCATTTCAAAAATATTAAAGTTTATTTTTTAGGTAAAGAATACACAAGGTCTGTTGTTCAGGCCTGCAATTATGTAGATGATTTTATTGAAGTGAATGATTTTTTAAGCAATGGTGTTCGAATAAACGATCGCAGGCTAGAAGCAATTATTCATGTAAAGCCTGAACGCGCAGTTGCAGAAAAAGCAAAACAACTGAACATTAAATTGAGGATTGGAACTACAAACCGTCTCTTTCACTGGACAACCTGTAATAAGCTCGTTGCGTTAAGCCGCAGAAAATCAAATCTGCATGAAGCGCAACTAAACTTAAAACTTTTATCAGGGTTGGGCATAGATAAAATTTTTTATTTTAATGAAATAATTGATGCCTATGGCTTTAATAATTTTCAACCTTTACAGGAAGCATTTGCCCGACTTATTGATCCGAATAAATACAATATTATCCTTCATCCAAAATCACAAGGCAGTTCCAGAGAATGGGGGCTTGAAAATTTTAAACAGCTAATTTTCTTGTTGAATAAAACACGTTATAAAATTTTTATTTCAGGAACGGAAGCAGAAAAAATGGAGTTGACACCACTTTTAAGTAAAACTTGTTTTGCAATAACTGATATAAGCGGTGCAATGCCTTTGCAACAGTTTATAAGTTTTATTGCTGCATGTGATGGTTTAGTGGCTTGCAGCACCGGGCCTTTACATATAGCGGCGGCGTCAGGTATTGATGCTTACGGAATTTATCCACCTATAAAACCATTACATCCCGAACGCTGGAAACCACTTGGCAACAAAGCCCTGGCGTTTTGTCTTGATAAAGATTGTAATAATTGCAAAAATAATCCTGCGGAATGCACCTGCATAAAAAGCATTACAGCAAATAAAATTTTTAATGCAATTGAGCAGCAAGCTGCTTTAAAATTTACTTAAGCTTTGTAAACATTTTCAGGCAAAATAAATTCTTATGCAACTCAGTATATTTTTTTGGCGCAAGCAGTAAGTCTTTGTACTTAAAAAAAAGTTGTATGCGTTTCAGATTATTCTTCAAAGAGAAATCTTTGTAACTATTCACCAGTTGTCTTAATACATTTTTTTCGTTCAATAATTCTTTAGGGCAAAGCTTATAAAAGATGTTTACCCGTTCTCTTGCTCTGCTATCTTCCAATAATTTTTTTTCATGTTTTAATAAACTCGTTTTTTTGGCTTTTTGTCCAACTATACCAAAAGCGTTTTCTTTATGTTGCCTGTAAAAAATCATTGGTTGATTTAAAAATTTTATCCCACCATTTAATATAGCGTTATAAGCTATCCACCAATCATGTGGCACCACTTCAGTAAAAGGGATTATCTTTTCAAACAACCGGCGCGTAAATAATAAAGTGTGGCCATAAATACGTGCAAACACTGAATATTGCAGGCAACTATTCCAGTTTTTACAATTAACTATATCTGAAATTTTTTTCCCTGTTTGTCGCAAATTTTCATCGCATATAAACGAATCGCAATAAATTAACGGATAATCTTCTATTGCTTCGATCATTAACTTTATTTTATCAACATGCCATACATCATCCTGATCGCATGGCGAAATAAAATCACCTTGTGCAAGGCTGCATGCTTTTTCAAAATTTTTTATAAAGCCAAGGTTGGTTTGGTTTGAAAACACTTTCATGTTTGAGTGCTTCAAACGATATGCATGTAATATATTTAAAGTGTTATCAAAGCTTGCATCATCAACGGCAATAAGTTCAATGTTATTATAGCTTTGTTGAAAGATTGAATCCAGTTGCTGCGATAAATACTTTTCACCATTAAAGGTTGCCAGCACAATTGAAACAAGTGGATTACTATTGGTCATTATTCATTTTGTAATAAGATGATAAAAACGTAATTGTCAGTAATTTACCTTAATCATCTTGTCCATCAATTTTAAAACTGTCCCGGATTTTATTGTAAACATATCTTTTGTTGCGTTAACATTTTTTTTCAGGTAAGCGAAATCACGTGTCTGCAGCGCTTTCAAAAAAGGCTTGGAATAAAGCGTACAAACATTTTTAAATTCGGCTTTTTGATATTCTGTAAACCTGTAAAAATTGTTGCCGTTAGATAAAATTATTGTTTTAGTGTTACAAGCTGCTGCAAGATGCACGGCTAAAGTATCGTTAGTAACAACTAATTCAGCATTACCTATAACATCAGTTAGTTCGCTCAAAGTTGTTTTGCCGGCAATATCAAAAGCTCCTGTTTCAACAGCAATTTTATTTGCCATGGTTATATCATTCTTTGCACCGGAAATTAAAATTTTATAGTTGTAGTTTTTTAAAACGGCTTTAATAAACTTAGTCCAGTTTTGTAATGGCCATTGACGGCTTTTTGTTGATACACCAATAAAACAAACAATATATTTTTCTTTAGAACTTGGTTTATGCTTTATCTGCAAAGTTGTTTCATCAAGCAATGTTTTGCAACACCATTCGGTAAATTGTTTATTGAAATAAAATTCATGAATGCCTTCATTGCTTATTTTAAATAACTCTGTATAAATTTTGTCTGAAGGTTCATTCCAGGAAGTATGAAAAGTTGTATTAACAGAACCAATTGCATGTTTTGTGCCCGTAACAAGTGTACATATATCATCAAGTAATAATTGCCTCGTTCTTGATGGGCAGATTACAGTTTCAAAATTTTGATTTCTTAGCTCATTCCATATTTTGCTTCTATAAGATTCGTCATCAAAATATTGTTTTTTATCAACCCATATTGTTGCATCAACAGTACCAATATCATGCAAATCAAATAATTCTTTCCAGGTAAGATTGCCAAGTAAAGTAATGGAATATTTTTTCCAGCGTTCTGAATTTTTATAGCTTTTCAGGAAATTCCTAAACAAAATATAATCGCCGATATCGTCCAGTCTAATAATTAAAAGCTTTAAATAGGCATCAGGAGCTTTAAAGTTTTCAAGTTGTTTTTTCCATTCCAGAAATTGTTTTAAAACTTTTGCTTTACCCTTGCGTGATTTAGTTTTTCTTATGAAAATTGATATAAATCTAAACATTATAACTAAGAAATTTATTCAAACAGTTTGTAAAACTATAGTAAGCAAAGTCAAATTTTTATTATAAGTAATATAAACTGTTTTCATTAAACAGCGGCTATTATATTCGCAAAAAAAATTCATGGATATACAATCAATTATTCAGGAAGCATGGGATAACCGTGAACTTTTAAAAGATTCAAAATATATTGATGCCGTTAGAATAGTTATTGATGAAATTGATAAGGGCAGGTTCCGCGTGGCACAGCCAACAGATGAGGGATGGGTAGTAAATGAATGGGTAAAGCAAGCAATACTGATGTATTTTTCTACAGAGTCTATGCAAACTTGGGATGCTTCACCGTTTGAATATCATGATAAGATTAAACTGAAAAAAAATTTTGCGGCACTTGGTGTGCGCACCATTCCCGGGGCGATAACGAGGTATGGTTCTTATGTTGCAAAAAATGTTATACAGTTACCAAGTTTTATAAATATTGGCGCTTATGTAGATGAAGGTACCATGGTTGATACATGGGCAACGGTGGGCAGTTGCGCACAGATTGGCAAGCATGTACATCTTAGTGGTGGCGTTGGTATCGGTGGGGTGTTAGAGCCTTTGCAGGCAAGCCCGGTTATCGTAGAAGATGGTTGTTTTATTGGTAGCAGAAGCATTGTGGTAGAAGGTGTAATTGTTGAAAAAGAAGCCGTGCTTGGCGCTAATGTTGTGCTCACACAATCCACAAAAATTATTGACGTCAGCAATGCCTCAGCCGTTGAATATAAAGGCCGCATACCTGCGGGAAGCGTGGTTGTTCCGGGTACTTATAATAAAGATTTTCCTGCAGGTAATTTTGGTGTTAACTGTGCACTCATAATCGGCAAACGCAAGTCCAGCACGAATTTGAAGACAAGTCTTAATGATGCATTAAGAGATTTTAATGTAAGTGTGTAAAACTTAGTCGCTTAATAAATACCCTTTCTGATTTTCGCCTACCTGTACCGTGCGTTCACCTACAATTTAGTTTTTTAGCCTAAATATCCTTTTCACCGGTTGCTGGTTATTATAGTTTTGTTCCATCAAATAAAAACATATGGAACCTCAAAATTTCAGACGAAAACAATCAGGCAACAGGGCTTTAATTGGTTTGTTTCTTGTTGCAGGTGGCATTCTATTGCTTGTAAATAAAATGGGTATTATGTTTTTGCCAACCTGGTTTTTTACATGGCCTGTATTAATTATTGGTATCGGATTTTTGATAGGGCTGCAACATAACTTTAGAAGTTTTGCCTGGGTTATTATGGTTGCCTGGGGAACTTATACATTACTTGATCAGCAGGTTCCATCACTCAACTTAAAAAATTATACTGCGCCTGCTGCGCTGATATTGATTGGCTTGTTTTTTATAGTCCGCCGCAGGCATTCAAAATTTAAACAATGGAACAAAAGCCAGATAGAAGATTTTCCACAAAATAATTTTTATACAAATGCGGGCAATACAGAAAACGGTGAATTTATTGACAGCACTTCTGTATTTAGCGGTGCAAAAAAAGTGGTCATCTCAAAAAATTTTAAAGGTGGTGATATAACCTGTTTTATGGGCGGCGCAGAGATTGATCTTTCACAGGCTGATATACAAGGCAAAGCTGTAATTGATGCTACTGCAGTTTTTGGCGGCATCAAAATTATCATTCCCTCAAACTGGGATGTAAAGTTTGAGAACCATGCTGTATTTGGAAGTGTAGAAGACAAGCGCAAACTGCAAAGCTTTAATGCAGATGTTACCAAACAACTTATAATTGATGGTACCGCAGTGTTTGGTGGCATTGAAATAACCAACTATAATTAATCAACTAAAACACAACTAATTTTATGAAATGGTATATTGCTAAAATTGTTTACCGTATAATTTGCGGCGATGGAAACCACACTCCACAATTTGATGAACAATTGCGCCTGGTTGAAGCGAACGACACTTTCCAGGCATTTCAAAAAGCAAGATTGATCGGTCACCGCGAACAGGATAATTTTATGAATGAAAATAATAAACCTGTGCGCTGGAAGTTTTTGGATGTTACTGAAATAACTGAAATGAGCAACTTAAGTGATGGCCTTGAAATTTATTCGCAGATAAAAGAAGAGCCTGAAGCTGATATGTATCTTGGTTACATAAAACGCAAGGCAAATTATTTGCAACAGTCAAGTCTTGAACAGGTGGTTTACCTCAATTAATATGCAATCATTTTTGTCAGATATAAAATTCAGGATTGTTTTTGGTGCATGGTGGTTTAGCTGGGCAGAGATTCATGCAATTGTATTGCATAGATATGGATTGATGTTTTCAACCGCATTTATTGATAGTGTTGCAAGCAATACGCTACTTGCCGCAAGTTGTTTGCTTATCGGCATGAACATGAAATATTACCTGCCTAAAAAAGAAAGATTCTGGTATATTTTAATAGTAAGTGCATCATTAAGTACAGTATGGCTATTCATATCAAAAATGTTTTTGCTTGGTATCATAAAAAATAATCCGGCTTATGCGCAAATGCTTCAGCAATCTTTATTAATAAGATTTTGCCTAGCGTTTTTAATAACAAGCTGCATGGCGATGATAAGTTTAATATGGTACACGCAAAAAGAACAACGCGAAACAGATGAGCGCAAAACCGATACGGAAAAGTTTTTGAAAGATGCCGAACTATATAAATTAAGACAACAGTTACAGCCACACTTTTTATTCAACAGTTTAAATTCCATAAGTGCATTAACAGGTTCACAGCCTGAAAAAGCAAGGCACATGATTAACCAGTTAAGCGAATTTCTGCGTGGTACTTTAAAAAAAGATGAAAAGCAGTTAAACACTTTGCAGGAGGAAATGCAATACCTGCAGTTATATCTTGAAATAGAAAAAGTGCGCTTCGGCCACAGGCTGCAAACAAGTATTTTGTATGATGATGATTCGCTAAACTCGATGTTACCTGCAATGTTATTACAGCCTGTAGTTGAAAATGCAATCAAGTTTGGATTGTATGATACAACAGGCGATGTGCTGATAAAAATTAATGCAAAAAAAACAAGTGCGCAGCTTGAATTGGTAATTGAAAATCCCTTTGATGCAGAAACAGCGCAACCGTTAAAAGGAACTGGTTTCGGGCTTGCATCTATACAACGAAGGCTTTACTTATTATTTGCAAGAAATGATTTGCTTAAGATTGGTAAAACAGAAAACCATTTTATAACAACCATTATCATTCCTCAACCAACATAAATGAATGTAATTATTATTGATGATGAACCGCTGGCAAGAAGCATTATAAAAGAATACCTGCAACCGTTTAAGGAAGTGAATATTCTTGCTGAATGCAGCGATGGATTTGAAGGACTGAAAGCGATTCAGCAGTTTGCGCCTGATGTAATTTTTCTTGATATACAGATGCCAAAAATTACAGGTTTTGAAATGCTTGAACTAATTGATGAGCCGCCTGCAGTAATTTTTACAACTGCATTTGATGAGTATGCCATTAAAGCTTTTGAAAGCAATGCAGTTGATTATTTATTAAAGCCTTTCAGCAAGGAGCGCTTTAATAAAGCCATTCAAAAATTTCTGCAACAACAAAAACCTGTTGCAGAAAAAACAGAAGCCGTTTTAGAAAATGCGGCACAGTCTCCGGCGCAACAAAACCGTATTGTTGTAAAAGATGGAAACAAGATTAAAATAATTCCTGTTGCGCAGGTGCAGTATTTTGAAGCAGCGGATGATTATGTAAAGATTTTTATTGCAGACAGTTCATTTCTCAAGAAAAAAACAATGGGTTATTTTGAAGCTTCTTTAATGCAACATCAGTTTGTACGTGTGCATCGTTCTTACATTGTAAACTCGCAGTTAATCACACGTATTGATGCTTATGAAAAAGACAATCACCTTTTATTACTTTCAACTGGTGCAAAAATTCCTGTAAGCAAAGCAGGTTATACAAAGTTGAAAGAAGTGTTAGGCATTTAAAACCCATCATAGATATTAATCACTTCTCAATTTTAAAACAAAAGCGTTTTAGCTTGCCTTCAAAATCAAATGGAGTAGTGGCTTTGGTTATATTTTTTATAGATGAAACTTTTATTCTTTTTTCATCCAAAATAAATTTTGAGTAATTGGTGCTGAAATAAATTATACCATTTTCTGATAGTGTAAGTAATGCATCATTTATAAGCTGTACATGATCTTTCTGAACATCAAAAAAATCTTTCATGCGTTTACTATTGCTGAATGTTGGCGGATCGATAATTATCAGGTCAAAGCTGTTTGGCTGCAAGGTTTTTACATACTGCAAAACATCATCATGAATAAAATTAAAGCGATTTTCATCTTTAAAACCATTAATGACAAAATTATCATTTGCCCATTGCAGATATGTTTTTGACAAATCAATTGAAGTAACAGACTTTGCTTTTCCCGCCGCTGCGTAAATAGAAAAAGAACCTGTATAACAAAACAGGTTAAGTACTTTTTTATTTTCTGCTTCTTTAAACACTATTTCTCTCGTAACCCGATGATCAAGAAATAAACCTGTGTCTAAATAATCAGTAAGGTTAATTAAAAACTTTAAGCCATTTTCTGCAACTGTAAAAAACTGTCGTGCATTATTTTGTTTTTCGTATTGTTCACTTTCACGATGGCTTAAGCGTTTGCGTTCACGGCTGAATATATTTTCTTCAGGCAGGTTTAATACTTTAGCAATTATTGTAAAAGATTGCTGCAGCCATACTTCATGTTCTTCATCAGCCATGTTATGCCTGCGGCGATATTCCGCAACATAAATTTTATCATTATACAATTCAATAGCAAAGGGAAATTCAGGAAGGTCATGGTCGTACACACGATAGCATAAAACGCTCAAACGCTTTGCCTGCCTGCTTTTGTGTTTATACACTTTCAGTAGCCGGTTATAAAACATCTGCAGCTTTTCATTCAACATACAAGTGCAGATTTATCAATTTTTTTAAAGATATAAACACACGCTATAATAAACCGGACAAATAAATCATCTTCATTCTGATCTCAAACTTTTTACCGGGTTTGCCAGCGCTGCTTTAATTGCCTGGAAGCTTACGGTTATAAAAGCAATAAGCACGGAAGCAAAAGCAGCCAGTACAAACACCCACCATTGCACGTTAATACGATATGCAAAATTCTCTAACCATTTGCTTGCAGCTATCCATACAAGCGGCGTTGCAACTAAAATAGCAATCAATACCAATGAAATAAATTCTCTTGATATTAATGATGTGATGTTAAACACATTTGCGCCAAGCACTTTGCGGATGCCGATTTCTTTTTTGCGTTGAGCAGTTGTAAAAGCAGCAAGCGCAAACAAGCCTAAGCAAGCAAGCAAAATTGCAATGGTAGCAAATGCACTGAACAATGTTCCGGTGCGTTGTTCTGCTAGATATAAACTGTTATAGTCATCATCTAAAAAATGATATTCGAACGGACGCCAGGGCACACGGTCTTTCCAGACAGACTGCAGAAACTGAATAGTTGCAGGCATGTTATTTCCAGAAACTTTTATAAAAAAATCATTTGAGAATCTTGGGTCTAAAAATATAACTACCGGTTTAATAGGTTCATGCAGTGATGCAATATGAAAATCTTTTACTACTGCTTTTATAATACCCGGGCCATGTGATTTAATTGTTTTCCCGATAGCTTGCTGCGGTGTCCATCCAATGGCTTTTGCCGCAGTTTCATTAATCATGTATGTATAATGCGGGTTTTGTGCGTTGGCTGATGTATCAATTTGCTGCACGTCTGCCAATGTGTAATCACTGCCTCCAACAATTTGAATACCCATAGTTTTTATATAATCTAAATCAACAGGCATTGCATTTACAATCAAATCTTTTTTTATTCCTCCGTTATCAATGCTTAAGCCATCACCCCAGCCAACAGAAACAGGAGATTCGTAACCTCCCGTAATATCTGCTACACCTGTATTTGCAGCAAAAGCTTTTTTAATTGCATCATAGTTTTTACTCATGTTATTATCTATTGGTAAAACAAGAACATGCTCTTTATTATAACCTAAATTTTTATGTTGAATAAAAGATAACTGCTGCAGAATAACAACAGTCGCGATGATTAAAAAAATAGAAATTACAAACTGCAAAACAATAAGCGATTTTCTTAAACCGCCACCCGATGATGAAATGCGAAAACCGGATTTTAAAATATTAATAAGCCTGGAATTGGATAGAATGATTGCAGGATAACTGCCGGCAAATAAAGTAACAATTATTCCCAGTATTAACATTGCTGCAAGAGGCAAAGGATGCAGTAACATACCAGCACTGATTGACTTTCCGCTTATTGAATTAAACAAAGGCAGTAATTCTACACTGATGAAAAAAGCCAATATCAATGAAGTAAATGTGAGCACGGCAGACTCAGAAATAAACTGGTAAAACAACTGCGATTTATATGCACCAAAAACTTTTCTTACACCAATCTCAATACTACGGTTAGCAGATTGTGCTGTAGCGAGATTTGTATAATTGATACAGGCAATCAGCAAAATAAGAAATGCAACAATGCCTAAAATATAGATGTAGTAAATGTTTCCGTTGGGTTCAAGACCATCAAGTGAAGAATATAGATGCACTTTTTTTAAAGGCTCAAGATGGTATGTAAGATAATCGCTGCCGGTTAAATTTAATTCTTTTGCAACTGTAGTTTTCATATACGCTGCAATTTGATTTTGCAACGGAATAACATCTTTCTGTTGGTTTAGCAGCAAGTAAGTAATATAATTTGCGCTCCACCATTCCTCTGTTTGAGAAGCATTCAGGTTGCTAAATGATGTAATGAAATCAAATTTAATTTGAGAATTGCCCGGCATATCTGCTGCAATACCAGTTACCTGGTAATCATCTTTATTACTCAGGCGTAGAATTTTCCCAACAGCATTTTTAGTACCGAAATACTTTTCAGCTGCAGTTTTTGTAAGTACAATTTTATAAGGTGCATCTAAAACAGTGTTCGCATCGCCTTGTAAAAGTTTAAAAGAAAACATCCGGAAGAAAGTTGAATCAGCATATAAAAAATTTTTCTCGTCAAACTGCTTGTTATTATACGCAACGATACGGGAAGCTTTCATCATCCTGCAATAAGATTCGATTGAAGGAAATGTTCTTTTAAACTGCGGACCAACTTTGGTTCCTGTAACAGCATCTCTATCTGATGTGCCACTGCTTCCATAATCCATTGTTACACGTACAATTCGGTCAGCATTTTTATTAAACTTATCATAGCTTAATTCATGCGTTATATACAAGCCGATTAAAATACAGCTGACAATGCCAATAGTTAAACCAATAACATTTATCAAAGAATACAGTTTATTCTTTTTTATGTTACGCCATGCGGTTTTAAAATAATTTTTTATCATAAGTTTTATTTAGCTAATACCTATTGGCCATTAGCTTTTAGCTAATTATTACTCTGCTCTTAAGCTTTTTACCGGGTTAGCTAATGCTGCTTTAATTGCCTGGAAGCTAATAGTTATTAATGCAACAAACGTTGCCGTTAATGCCGCGATAATAAATATCCACCAGCTGATATTTACACGATAAGCAAAGTTTTGCAACCATTTGTACATACCTAACCATGCAACAGGAAATGAGATTAGCGAAGCAATTAATACGAGCCTTAAAAAATCTTTTGACAACATAGCAATGATATTACTTACACTTGCTCCCAATACTTTTCTTATACTTATTTCTCTTGTTCTCTGTTGGGTTGTAAAAGCTGCAAGGCCAAGCAAACCTATACATGCAATAAAAATGGCTAACATTGAAAATGTTGTAAATACTTTGCGTGCTGTTTCTTCAGCATTGTATTGCGCTGCCACTGTCTGGTCAAGAAATTTGTAATGAAAAGAATTTTGCGGCACATATTTTTTCCAGAGGTTTTCAATGCTGCTGATAGTTGTATTAAAGTTTGAAGATTTAATACGCACTGCCATTAAGTTGGATATATTATTAAAGCGTGCTGTGTTAATAATAAATAAAGGAGCAACCTGCTGCTGCATTGTTTGATAATGAAAATCTTTTACTACACCAATCACGGTATAAAAAAATGGCTTGCCATCGGGTGCGCTAAAACCTGCATCCTGCGAAGTAAGTCTTGTGCCAAGCGGATGTGTAAGATTTAAATCCTTTACTGCTTTTTCATTAATAAGAATTGCCAGCGAATCAGTACCAAAATCTTTTGAAAAATACCTTCCTTCTTTTAGTTGCAGGTTTAATAATGATGCATATTTATCATCTGTAAATAAACCCCTGCCGGTAACAGATTCTTTTGAAACTTCAGGTAAAAAGCTTACCCCAAAAAATCCCTGGCCATCCGGCATGCTTGAATTACTGCTTGCCATTTGAACACCAGGTATTGCAAGTAAATCATTTTTAAAAGCGTTGGTTTGCTTATTTAAAAAACCTGCGTTTTGCAGCGTAACAATATTATCTTTTTTAAAACCTAATTCTGCGCCCAGCATAAAATTCATCTGCTTGTTTATAAGTATGGTTGATATTATAAGCATTACTGAAATAGCGAATTGAAAAACAACCAAACCGTTGCGTAGTAACAACCCAAAGCGGCTTGATTTAAATCTTCCTTTTAAAATTAGTATTGGCTTGAATGATGAAAGCACCAGTGCCGGGTACAAGCCCGCAATCACACCAACAATTATTGCAAACAGCAACAGGAACATAATTTTTGAAGCATCAAGAAAATAAAGCAGCGTAAGCTGTTTGCCTGTTAACTGGTTGAATAAAGGCAATAACAGCAACATCAATATAAATGCAAGTACAATGCTTATTAAGCTAAGCATTACTGATTCAATTAAGAACTGCCATATCAGCGATTTTCTTTCCGAGCCGAATGTTTTTCTTATGCCTACCTCTTTTGCACGCTCTACTGAACGTGCTGTTGACAGATTGATGAAGTTGATACATGCAAGCAATAAAATAAAGGCTGCAACAATGCTGAAAATGTAAATAGTTGTAATGCTACTATTAACATCAAGCTCAGATTCAAGATTGGAAGTAAGATGAATTTTTTGCAGTGGTTGCAAAAAGTAACGGTAACCGTTTCCTGCTTCCTGAAACTGTTCAAAGCTTTCACCAAAGTTTTGTGCTATTTGCCCCGCAACATATTTCTTTAAAACATCCGGCAACTTAGCTTCCAGTGCTGCAGGCGATGCATGTGGATTTAATAATAAATATGTACTTGCAGCAAACCCAATATAATTTTCCTGTTGCGCAAAACCCTGTCCTGCATTTGAAACAAGCATATTAAATTTAAAATGAGAGTTGAGCGGCCAGTCCCTACAAATTCCTGTTATCAAAAAATTATTGACAGTGTTGTTATTACCGTTTGCCTGGAATTGTTTGTTAATAGCATTGGTAACTGAGCCGTATAATTTCTTTGCAGTGGTTTCTGTAATTACAACGCTGTTGTGTTGCATTAAAGCTGACGCACTGTCTCCCGCAAGCATCGTGCATGTGAAAAGGCGGAAGAAGTTTGAATCAACGCCTAATACGTGCTCTTCTTCATAAGTCTTATTGCCAATGCGAAAAATAAAAGTACCGTTGCCGGTAAAATCAAAAAGCCTTACGGTCTCCTGCACTTCAGGGTTTTCTCTTTGCACTGCCTGCCCGAGAGATTGAGGTATAATAGCATACATGCTTGAACGGCCGGGATAACGACGTTCCAACGCAATGCGATAAATATTTGATGCATTCTTCTCAAAGCTGTCATAACCTAATTCACTATGTATAAACAAAACAATCAGTAAACAGGCAGCCATGCCGGTTGCAAGCCCGGCTATATTGATGAACGTATAACCTTTTCGTTTAAGAAGATTACGCCATGCAATTTTTAAATAATTTTTAAACATAGAAATGGTTTATAATGGATAATATTAATATTCGTAATTGATGATTCATCATTCTGTTTTTAAACTTTTCACAGGGTTTGCTATTGCTGCTTTTACTGTTTGAAATATTATAAGCAGCGTTACTACAAGTGTCATAAAAAGAAATACAATTATAAAAGGATAGCCGTTAATATTAATTCTGTAAGCGTAATTATTAAGCCAGAACTTCATTATTAAATAAGCAGCCGGAAAAGCAATTAACGCCGCAAAAGTTATCAGTATTAAAACATCTTTTACAAATAATGAAAGAATGTTTATAACTGATGCACCTAACACTTTTCTTATACCGATTTCTTTTGTGCGCTTTGCGATGTTTAAAGAGATAATGCTGACAGTGCCAAGTAGCACGATGATAATTGCAAGTATGGTTGCCAGGTATGATGCATTCTTCAACTGTATATCTGATTTATAAATCATCTCCATTGTTTCATCCATAAACGAAAATTTAAACGCTTCATCTGGTTCTAAAACAGACCATTTTTTTTGTAGCGCCTCAATCGTTTGTTGCGTATTGCCCGGCCTGATTCTTATAGAAAGATAGCGGTAGCTGTTAGTTTGAAATATATTCAGAAACGCCAGCGGTTGTATAGTTACCTGTTTTGATTCAACATGAAAATCTTTTACTACTCCACTAATTGTATAGCTTTTATTATCATTAGAATTTATAATAGATTTTCCGATTGCTTCATAAGCATTATGCCAGCCTAAATCTTTTAATAATGTTTGATTGATTACAATGGAAGAAGAGTCACTCACAACATCTGAACCGCTGAAAAATTTTCCTGCAAGCAATGGGATCTTAAAGGTTTCCGCATATCTAGCATCTGTTATAATTCCGAAGGTTCCTATTGTATTTTCATCATTATCACCTTGTTTATAAAACTCAGGAACATCTGAAGCATTCCAGCCCGGAACAGTATAATTAACTGATGCGCTTACAACACCAGGTAGGGCAGTTAATTCATCTCTAACGGTTTCAATTTTTCTAACACCATCAATTGTCCACTTACGCGGCAGCCAAACATTTAGTAACTGCTCTTTATCAAAACCTAAATCAGTATTTATATCGTATGAAACCTGTTTTGAAATTATGATGGCTGATATAAAAACAACAAGGGCAATTAAAAACTGGAAGCCCATAAAAACTTTTCTTAATAGTATATTTTCATTTGCGGCTTTAAGCTTTCCTTTTACAGAATCTGCAATTTGTATGGATGATAAAATGAGGGCAGGGTAAAAGCCTGACATCAACCCAATAACAATAACAAACAG
Organism: Chitinophagaceae bacterium; assembly: GCA_903642275.1. Taxonomy (GTDB): domain Bacteria; phylum Bacteroidota; class Bacteroidia; order Chitinophagales; family Chitinophagaceae; genus Parafilimonas. The sequence continues at coordinate 4,395 of CAHJWK010000026.1, read as the reverse complement.
AATTAAAATACCAATAAAATAAAGTGGGAAAGAAAATAACGAAGGAATGCTTTTGCCAATAAAACTACTGAAGAAAGGCTGCAATAACAGATAAATAATTAATGAAAAACAGGCTGCTATAAATACAATTATGAATGACTCAATTAAAAATTGTAAAACCAATTGCTTTTTTTCACTGCCAAAAACTTTGCGTAATCCAATTTCTTTTAGTCTTGATGATGAGTTACCGATGGAAATATTTATGAAGTTTACAACTGCCATCAACAGTATAAATAAAGCAGTTAGAGAAAGGGTATAAATCATTTTCTTTGCTGTGCAATTATTAGCATCAAGATAAGTATCAGATAACGGAACAAAACGAAGCAGCATGCTTCGCTGAACTTCAGGTGATGTATGTAATTTAAGAAGCTGTTGCAGTGGCTTTATTAAATCATTTGGACTAATGCCTTTATGTAATTGCACATAAGAAATTTTTGCAGTATTCCAGTCAAGCAGTTCATCATTTTGCTGCCAGTTTTTTAAAGCTGATATAGGCAAAAAAATAGAATTGTTAGTTCCGGATTTATCTGCAGCCTGTGTGGTTGTGATGGAATTTGAAGGAAGATTTTCTAATACGCCTGTTACGATAAAACTTAGCTTATCCCCATTAGTATTTTCTATGGTTAATATATTGCCAACCGCATTCGCAGTATTAAAATACTGCAAGGCTTTTTCCTTTGTTATAACAACTGCATTTGTTTCTTTAAAAACAGTATGTATGTTTCCATACAATAACTTAAAACCAAACATGCTCATAAAAGTCGTGTCGCCAAGCTGAATGTTATCCCTGAAATGTTTGTCACCATTTGATACGGGTACATTTTTCCATAACCAGCGATAGTAGTTTGTAACAAGATTGGGATATTCATCATTCAATGTTTTTGATAATGGATTTGGAACATAAGAAGTATAATCAGCGCCGCCATCTTTATTCCGGCTTTCTAATAAAAATATCCGGTTCTCATTTGGTACTTCTTTGTTTACATTTAATTCGCTCCATATATAAGCACCAATTAATAATGTAAAAGCAATACCTGTTGATAAACCGATAATATTTATAAAAGAATAAATGCGATGATTGACAATATTCCGCAACGCAATTTTGAAATAATTCTTTAGCATAAAAATCTTCTGATGTATCTATCTTATAATTTTTTAATTTATAAATCCCAGGTCAAACTATTCCGTTCTCAAACTCGTAACAGGATTTGCTATTGCCGCTTTAATTGCCTGGAAACTTATCGTTACTAAAGCAATAACAACAGCGAATAAACCCGACAGGGCAAACATCCACCAGCTGACGTTTATGCGATAGGCAAAATCCTGCAGCCATCTGCTCATTGCAAGCCATGCAACAGGTGATGCAATAACAATAGCTGCGATTACCAGCTTTAAAAAATCTTTGATAAGCAGTTGCGTGATGCCTGTAACACTTGCGCCCAGCACTTTGCGAATGCCGATTTCTTTTGAACGCTGCTCTGCTGTAAACGTTGCAAGACCAAACAAACCAAGACAAGAAATAGCAATAGCTATAATTGCAAATACTAAAATTAATGTTGATGTTAGCCTGTCATCTTTATATAATTCATTAAAGCTGTCATCTAAAAAACTATATTCAACAGGGCTGCCCGGCAACATCTTTTTCCATGTGTTTTGCAATGAGTTAATTGCCTGCGATGCACTATGCGGTGCAATGCGTATGATGAATGTATTGTACCAGTCCGGATTTTGAAATACTACCAGCGGACCTGTTTTATCATGCAGGCTTTTATACTTGAAATCTTTTACAATTCCTATAATCTGCCCTACGTTTCCTTTCCATGTAAATCGTTGCCCAATGTACGGTTGATGAATTTTTAATTCTTTAACCGCTTCTTCGTTCAGCACTACATTATTTTTATCTATGGTTCTTTTATCAAACCATCTTCCTTCTTTCATTTTCAATTGCATGGTATTGATAAAGTCTGCGTCTGTTGAAAGTTGGGCAATTTTTGGATTGAATAAAGTATCATGTCCATCCCAGTCTGCGCTGCCGGTTGAATAACTGCCAATATTTTCAATAGATTGATTTGCCATTGAAACATTCTGTATGCTGCTTTGCATTAACAAATCCTGCTTTATTGCATCAGCCATTTCATTTTTTTTGCTGTAATCTATGTTCTCCGGCACATGCGTTATTAATACCTGCGATTTATTGTAACCAGGATTTGTTTGCTGAATGAACTGCATTTGTTTGTAGATGATAATTGTGCCTGCAATTAATATAACAGAAATGGCAAACTGAATAGTTACCAATCCCTTTCTTAGATAACTGTCTTTTAATTTTAAAATGGTAAAACCTCTGAAAACATTTAATGGTTTAAAAGATGATAACACCAATGCCGGGTAAATGCTGTTTAATAAAAATGCGGATAACAATGTTACACCAATAACTTTCCATAAATTAGGTGATGTTAGGGGTAATTCAAAACTTTTATTCGTAATTGAATTGAAAGCCGGAAGACTGGTATGAACAAGCACTAATGTTATCAACAGCGAAATAAAACTAATCAATAATGCCTCCGCTAAAAACTGATAAAACAAATGCAAACGGTTAGCGCCAACAATTTTTCTTACACTTACTTCTTTTGCACGCAGGCTTGCTTTTGCAGTAGTTAAGTTTACATAATTTATACAGGCAATCAGCAACAATAAAATACCAAGCACGCTAAAAATATAAACAGAATTTTTATTACCACTTATAAAAAAAGAAGACTGCAGCTCTGTTTCAAAATGCATGTCTTTTAAATTGGTTATGCTGACGGTTGTTCCGGTATCTGCTGCATTTTTTTGATATTCAGATGTGAGTTTTTTTGTTAACGAAGCTGTACTTACACCCGGCTTTGTTTTTATAAACGTTATATAGTTAGCATTCCCCCATTGTTCATCGTTTGCTTTTCTGTCAGCATTTAATAAAAGATTAGCTAACGGAATAAATGCAGTGTATTGGAAACTTGAATTAGCCGGCGCATCTTTAATAACACCTTTCACCACAAGATTCAAACTGTCTGCATGAATTACTGTTCCAACAAGCTTACGGTTACCAAAATATTTCTTTGCTTCAGATTGTGTAAGAATGATACTGTTTGCGTCATTCGCAAAAGCAGCAGCATTGCCTTCTATAAAATCATAGTGAAAAATATTAAACCAATCATTATCAACATACGCACAGTTCTTTTCATACGAAAGATTATTATTGATATTAAACACAGGTAAACCAGAATTTAATCTTGCTACTTTTTCAACACCGGGAATATCTTTTTTAATTACATCAGCAAGCAGTAAAGGCGTTGTTTCCCAGGTCCATCCTTCCGTTTTAATGTTTGTTGTAAGCCGGTAAATATTATCAGCATCTTCATGATAATTATCAAAGTTCATTTCATTCTGCACCCATATAAAAATGAGCACTGCCGCAGCCATTCCAACAGACAATCCTGCTATATTAATGATCGCAGTTGTTTTGTTTTTCCAAATGCTGCGCCATGATGTTTTGAAATAATTTTTGAACATAACGTTTAATTTCTGATGTATGATTTACTTATTCACTTTTCACGTCTAACGTTATTCATTCTGTTCTTAAACTCTTTACCGGGTTTGCTATTGCTGCTTTTATTGCTTTGATGCTTACAGTTATTAAAGCTATCGCAAATGTTATTAATGCAGCTAAAGCAAAAACCCACCAGCTTAGTGTTGTTTTATAAGCGAATTTTTGCAGCCATTTATTCATTATCCAGTAACCAAGAGGTAATGCAATGCATGTTGCTATCATCACAGGTTTCAATAAATCTTTTGATAACAACACAACTATGCTTTGAACAGATGAACCGAGCACTTTTCTTACACCAATTTCTTTAAAACGTTTTGTTGCGGTGAAAGAGGCTAATCCAAATAAACCAAGACAGGCAACAAAAATGGCAAGGCCTGCAAATACAGATAAGATAAATTGCTGATGAAGATCTTTCTTATACATGTCATCAAACTGCTGATCTAAAAATTTATATTCAAAAGGAAAAGCAGGTGCAACTTTATTGTATTCATTTTTTATTAAAGTAACATCAGCTTGTATGTTGCCTGCATTCAACTTTACGAGAATCACTCTTCTATCCATTGCCGGCGAAATAACCAGCGCGTCAATATTTTGCTTTAATGATTGAAAATTAAAGTCATTTACTACGCCAATTATTTTACGCTTTAATGAATCGAGGACTGTATTCTGAATCCATTTGCCAACAGCCTCTTCTGGTGTCCATCCTAATTTTGTTGCAGCCGTTTTATTTATCAATACAGCATTCATTGTATCTGTTGGAAACTGCGCTG
>CAHJWK010000025.1 GCA_903642275.1 Chitinophagaceae bacterium | reverse complement strand
ATTCTTCCTGCCATACGAACACCTTTAAATACACGTGACGCATCAGAAGAATTACCAATAGAACCGGGAGCACGTGAACGGTCATGCTGGCCGTGTGACTGACCACCAACACCATGAAATCCATGACGTTTAACTACACCTTGGAAACCTTTACCTTTTGTTGTACCAACAACTTCAATAGTTTCACCTTCCGTGAAAATATCAACAGTAATGGTTTCGCCTAAAGCTTTTTCAATACTATAATCGCGGAATTCTTTTACGAATTTTTTTGGAGCAGTGTTAGCTTTTGCAAAGTGACTAGTTTCGGCTTTGATGGAATGCTTTTCATTTTTATCGCCGAATGCTAACTGAAGAGAAGTATAACCGTCTGTATCTTTTGTTTTAACCTGGGTTATAACACAGGGACCTGCTTCAATGATGGTACAGGCTGTTTGCTTTCCATCGGGAGTGAAGATGCTGGTCATCCCAATCTTTTTACCAATAATTCCTTTCATCTTTTTGCGGTTTTGCCCCGCATGGTTGTAAGGACATTCTCATTTTACTGAGACTTCAATCCCCTGTTTGCCACCGACCTTTTCTTTTGTTTTCCTAATATAATCAGGAAGAGAAGTACCGGCAGTAAACAAACCTCGAAGGGCCTGTTTATATGTTTGTCTGAACCTATATTTGGGGAGATTAACCTGATTATTGGATTAACCAGCCGCAAATTTATTCAGCAATTATTTTTCAGAGCTGCTTTTTCAATTATGATTGGCAGATGATTATTTGTCAGAACTATTATGCCTTTATCTCAACTTCAACACCACTTGGCAAATCCAGTTTACTTAATGCATCTACGGTTCTTGATGAAGAAGTGTAAATGTCTAATAAACGCTTGTGTGTAGCCAACTGAAACTGTTCACGGCTCTTTTTATTTACATGCGGTGAACGAAGAACAGTGAATATCCTCTTATGTGTTGGAAGAGGAATAGGGCCTGTTACAACAGCACCGGTGCTGCGTACAGTTTTTACAATTTTCTCTGCTGATTTATCAACAAGGTTGTGGTCGTAAGACTGTAATTTTATTCTAATTCGTTGAGACATATTTCAAACCAATTTTTTCAAATTGGGAGCGCAAAGTTATGTGTATTGATTATATCATGCAAGCTTTTAAGAAAGTTTTTTTGAGAAGTTTGCCATGTTGTTACTTTCTTACCCGGCATAATGTGTTGAAACCCGAATAAAATACGAAGCGGGTCCGAAGAAGCTTAAAAGAAATTGTACCAAATCATTTGCATTATGAGTTACGAAAATAGATGTTGGACAACCGAAATGTGGGATACAAGCATATGTCAAATGAACACTTAAAACAGCTATATAAAGATATAAATAAATTGTAATATTCAGCTCTCCGTATGTCTTTCACTACGGAGGAAAATGAATCAGCCAGATTGCATCTTCATGTTATTTCTTCTTCAACTCCTTAATCATCGCCTCCTTCTCTTTAATCAATCTTTCATCCAACTCAACAACTTTATCAAGAGGGTTAAAAGTGCAATTGTTATTGGTTGACCGAACAAAATTAATACTGTTATGAGTGAAGGTGTTAAAGTATATTATTTAGTTTCTTCATCAAAATTCTAAGCACTTCTACAGGCACTTAAGTGTTTACTTTTATAACAGGAACGTTTAAAACCTTACATCCAGCATCAAATAATTAACATAAACATTATCTCTTCGTTATGGTTACAATCCTGTTCTTTCATTTCTATTTGCATCAGTAAAAGACAAGTCAAAACAATTAAATATTAAAAGGTAAATTTGCAATTAGAATAAAACACGCTGCTTTTATGGTAAAGAAACGATTGCTTTTCGTGCTAAGTGTAGCAGTATATACACTGTACTTAATCGCTTGCCAAAAAGCTATTTCAGATAATGCACCTACACCTATACAAGATTCAATACCGGTACCTGCAGATACACCTGTAATTTCTTCTATATCACCATCTGCTGCACACGCCGGCGATACAATAACCGTGAAAGGAAAAAATCTTTCCGGAGCTGTTTCCAAAGTACAGGTAAATATAAACGGTAAAGCATTAACTGTTCTTTCTGTAACTGCAGACAGCATACTATTAATCGTTCCGCCGGGTGCAGGCTCAGGCCAGGTAATAGTTAATATAAATGGTAATACTTACGCAGGCCCTTTATTTACTTATGAAAGAACCGTAATTGTTACAACCATTGCCGGAACCGGAGGCGCAGGCACTGCTGATGGAACAGGCCTGGCCGCATCATTTAATTGCCCCTGGGGCATTGCTGCTGATGTTAATGGAGATTTATATGTTGCCGATTGTTATAACAGGTTAATCCGCAAAATATCAGCCTCAGACAGTACAGTTTCAACTTTTACTATTCCTGTTTTATTGAATGGTAAGAACTTTTACTCTCCCAATGACATTGCCTTAGATTTGGTTACCCATAATTTATACGTTACCGATTTTAATAAACACGTAATGCGTATGGATCCATCAGGAAATGCAACTGTTATTTACGAGGATAGTATGGCGCTTGCCGGTATTGCCGTGAGCCCTGATGGCAAAAGTTTATTTATCAGCAACAACACTACAGGCACTATTATAAAAACAGATATTGACGGATCTAATGCAAGTGTTTTTACATCCGGCCTTGTTACACCGCGCAACATTATTTTTGATAACAGCGGACAAATGTATGTTGCATCTTATCCTTCTTCTGTTTATGCCATTGGCTTAAATGGCAGGGCAACGCCTGCTGCAAATGACCCTTCGTTTCAGGGTTGGGAAATTGCAAAAGATACAGCTGGTAATTTTTACCTGGCAGATCATTTTTCAAACGTGATAAGAATGATTGACACGCAGGGCAATGTAAGTGTTATTGCAGGCAGTGGCAATGCAGAAGATGTTGATGGTGTTGGGCTGCAGGCATCCTTTAACGGGCCACAGGGTTTAACGATTGATGCGCATGGAAATTTATATGTAAGCACGTACAACTATACTACAAATGGTGGCAATAAGGTAAGAAAAATAACTTTCGAATAGCGTGTATGTGAAACGAAATAAAGAAGCAGGGCTAATTCTAAACCGGCTAAGTATGCGGCTTTGGGTTTAACGTCCGGCATCTTCTCCTGCTAAGGGACGATGCGTTCAATGTTTATTAATTCGCCACCTTCTTCAACTCCTCAATCATCGCTTCTTTCTCTTTAATTAATCTTTCATAAAGCTCAACCATCTTATCAATTGGATTAATTCTACATTGATAATTAAAAGCACTGTTATCATGAAATGAAATAAAAGACATGTTTGCCTTTTGCGTCGTAGCTGGGTCTTCAATGTATAGCCATTGAGCACAGGCTGAGACCCTGCGTTGTAAGCCGGTATACTTAATTTAGTATAAATGCCTGCTCGTACAATTCGTAGCAATCAATCAAGCTTTATTATATAAGCTTTACTTCTTCGCAATGTCTCTTCAAAAAGCAATAAGCGAAACAAGGACATTGCGGCTTAACTTACTATACATCTTTTTCAACTCTCAATCATCGCCTCTTTCTCTTTAATTAACCTTTCATATAATTCAACCATCTTAACTGGGTTAATCTGCATTGATAATTAAAGCACTGTTATCATGAAATGAATTAAAGAATGTATTTGCTTTCTCTTCATCAAAATTTTAATTGCTTGAACAGGCACTTTTAAAGCTTTGGCAACTTCATTTAATATTTGCGGTTCAATAGTTTCTTTACCTTCCAGTAAACTTATCTTTTTCTGGTTCCTGTCATCACCCAATTCAATAGCAAGTGCATCCTGTTTAATGCCCGGCATTTCACGTATGCGTTTTACCATTCCTGCCTTCATGTATGGTCTTTTATAACACAGCTTAAAACTACATTGTTACATGGATGCGTATAAAAAAGTTACCGAAGCGTATAAGTTAGTTTAAGCATGTTTATTAAGGGCTCAAGCAGAAAAAGCAGGCATTAATAAAGAAATACAATAAGTTTAAAATCGCATTCGTTTTAGCAACATCCAATATCTATTATTATGGTCTACTATCTTGTTTACTTAAGTTCTGCCAACCATCTTTTTTCTGAAAGCGAATTAACAGGTATATTAAACATTAGCCGTAAAAATAACAGCGGCCTTAATGTTACAGGTATATTGCTGTACCATGAAGGCAGTATTTTACAGGTGCTTGAAGGAGATGAAGCTGTAGTAAAAAATCTTTACAACAAAATTGGTAAAGACAGCCGGCATAAAAATGTAATTCGAATGGTGGCTGGTAACAATGCAGAAAGAAGTTTTCCTGACTGGAGCATGGGCTTTAAAACAGTTGCCAATGGTGAATGGGCAGAATATGAAGGTTACCTGCAGTTAAATGCTGACATGTTGCTTTCAGTGTTAAAGAAGAAAAACCCCAGGGTAGATACTACCCTGAAGTCTTTTATTAATACCAGCGTCCAATAAAAAAAGTATTATTTATTATTTAAGCGTACTACTATTTGTTGTTTGCAGTTTCAACAATTGATTTAATGCGGTTATCCAGTTGTGTTGCACTTTCATTAAGCATTTCAACAACATTTTTAATGTCATTACCAACGTCTGCTTTCAATATAATATCTGTAAGCGCAAGAATATTGGTGAGCGGCATTCTTACAAGATGAGATTGTATAAAAGCAATTTCTTTTAAAGCATCACTACTCTTTTCTATGGCAGACCTGGCAACGCTAAGGTCATTTTGCTGTACCACCAACTGCGTTATATCATAACCAATGCAAAATATACCTTGCGGGCTATGATGCTCATCAAACATAGCCCTGTACTCCCACTGCGTAATAATATAACCCCCTTTGCCATCATGCTTTCTTATGGTTGCCGGGAAAACCTGTTCAGGATTAGCGAAACACTTTTTCGATACTTCTTCACAAATTCTTGTATCATCAGGATGCATAGTTATTTGGTAAGGTTTATTTATAATGCTGCCATGCAGCCGGGAAAAAGCAGAATCATAATGTGCGTTTACATAATTATACCTGCCTTCCATAGTTACGCTGATAACATAGAAGTAAGCTGAGTTATGAAGAAGTTCTTTGGTTTGTGTGAAATCCATATATATCAAAATTAATAAATAGGTTTTGGTGCAACGAAATTCTATTGCAATGTATAAAAAACTGTTTTGAGTGTATAAGTAGTAACCGCCTGAATATTTTATACTATATGAAAGCAGTTGTTTTACGGCAGCAAAACATAAACCATGCAAACAGAATACACTATCAGTGAATACCTGCAATATGAACTGCAAAGATTTGTAAAGTGGACAATGCATAATATTCTTACTATGCAATAAAGGCCTAGTACAACAAAAATTATTCATTAATAAATTTTGCAAGTATTCTGTGTTTTGTAGCCTGTTTGTAAGTATAGGCAAAAGCAATGAGTTGCGGCTCCTGGTTAAGCAGCTGCTATAAATGACAGGCCAACAGGTAATTCATGTGCCCTGCCCATTGGAACTGTTATGTGCGGGTATCCTGCTATTGCTGCCGGTGTGGGAAACCAGAAACCGGTATTATAATCTCCTGTAAACAAATCTATGAAGCAAGCCATACCTGTACTGATGCCACAGATAGCATCTATTTGCTGTGCTTTCAAAAGTGAATCAATTATTTTTCGAACGGAAAGTGCATTACTTAGTGCATCAAGATATTCCCGGGAAGTAAGGTCACCTTTAGCCGCACATTCTTCTAATATATCCTGTGTAAAGAAAGGCATTGTCTTATCTGCATGCAGTTTATTAAAAGCAATCACATTATCTAATGATTTTACCTGTGCGTTAGATTTGCGCAGGTAATTATTAAATCCGTCTTTAAACTCGTACTGCATCACTATATATTCACTGCCGGTTTTGTTATCAACTTCTTTTAATAACTTAACTTCCACTATTTCCGCACCTTACTGTTCTAATACTTCTATTGCTTCTTTAAAAAGATGAATAACTTCTTCATTGCTGCCTGTCCGGCTTATTAACCTACGGTTGGTTTAATACCACCAGGCTTTCATAAGAACTCCGGCCAATAATAGAACCATCTGTTTCCGTTCCTATTGCTGCCATGCAAAGGTTGGCTGCCACAGCAGCACCCGAACCTGAGCTTGAACCTAAAGGGCTTCGTCTTAACCTGTAAGGATTTTTTGTTTGTCCGCCTCTACTGCTCCAGCCGCTTGCCGCACGGGACGAACGAAAGTTTAAAAGGTCACTTAAATTAGTTTTGCCCAGCAAGACTGCCCCGGCTGCCCTTAATTGTTTTACTACAAAAGCATCTTCGGTTGCAATGTTGCCCAGTAATGCAAGTGTGCCGGCAGTAGTCATCATTTATCCCTGCTATTTATAGTATATTTTATTGATACCGGTATGCCATGTAATAAACCACGCACTTTGCCGCTCTTTCTTTCTTTATCCATTTCATCTGCAATGGAAATGGCATCAGGATTTAATTCGATAATTGAGTTAATGGCTGGCCCGGCTTTGTCTATTTTATTTATGCGTTCCAGGTACATTAATGTTATTGACCGCGAGGTGTAAACCCCGGTTTTCATTTTCTGTTGAAGATCATCAATCGTTATTTCATTCAACTCAAAATCATCATTGATACTGAATGTATTTGTGTCTTTTATATTCGCGGTTACAGTTGTGCCGGTTAACTTTACCGTTGTAATGGCAAACATCCCTGTAGGAGAACTATGTTTAATGAAATTTCTTCTTTTCATACCTGCACAAATCATTATTTTATGAAGTATATTTTTCAAGCACCATTCCTGTAGGTAAAATGTCAAGGCTTTTTACTTTGATAAGCCGTTTTAAGAGGCCATCTAAATAGTTGGTACTTAAAGGCCCCCAGCCTTCGCCATCAAGACCGTGTACATTTAAAATCAGCCATCCACCGGATGTTGCTAAAAATTCCATGATCTCACCTTCTATGTAAGCGTCGCAATTATCAGGTCCGCAGCCCCAGCATCCTAATGTGCATGGCTTGGCCGGGATTGTAAGCGTATTATATTTGCCATCTTTTAATACCAGCCATCCCCCGGTTCTTACTGCACGAACGGTTTGTAAAGCATAAGCATCAAGTTCTGGTGTAGAAGCATTATAAGCAAAATTATAAACCGATTTTGAGGCGTTATAACTATCCAGGTTTTTACTAAAAAAATCAAAACATTTATCAAGATTTTCTTTTGCTTCACCTACAGGCATTTCAGTAAGATTTTTATGATCCCATGTATGCAACATTACTTCATGGCCCTTACCTTTTAGTTTATTCCAGTCATTAAAATCGCCTAACAATTTTTGTGGTATCCAAACGGGCTCCGTATTAAAGCTTTTAAGTTGACCGGTAGCAATAATATTTAAACAAGCACTTAACCCGTACTCATTAAAAATTTCTGCTGTTTTGTAAAAAGATTTTTTAAAGCCATCATCAAAACTCAGGGTTAAAACATGCGTTTTTTCTTTTGAATTATAACCTTGTAAAGCAAAACCGGCACCTGCAAGCAATGACAGCTTTATAAAATTTTCCCTGTTCATATTGTATTATATATGATTAAAGAATTATAATCGATAAACTTAGTTTAAATACACAAAATATTCTCAAAAATCCAGCTCTCTGTAAAATGGTTTTCACTCTCCCTATGTCTCTTCCTGCGGAGGCATATAAATCAGCCAGATTATGTAGGCGTTATATTAAATGTAAAACAAACCTTTAGTTGCAAAGCGCAGGCCTTTACTATCCAGTATCATACTCTGCAGGCAGAATTTACTAATTAGTAAATTGATACATGCTTTTATAAAAGATAAATTTTGCATCGGTCTGGAAAACAAAAATTAATGTAATTTGATTTAATAAACTTATATATCTTTATAAAGACAACGAGCTGCTATGAAAAAAATCATTTTAGTTTTACTATTAGTTGCATGTTATACTTTTTCAGGTATTACTTATGGCCAAACACCAGCTAAAGCTGCTTATGCTGAAATAGGCGGTCCCGGCCTTGCTTCTGCAAATTTTGATATGCGGTTTGCAAAAAGAGAAGATGGTATAGGTGGCAGGATTGGAATTGGAGGATTTTCAATAAATGATGGTGATGATGATCGTGTTGGCATTATAACTGTTCCTGTCGGACTAAATTATTTATTAGGTAAAGACCATAAAAATTACTTTAAAATAGGTTTAGGCTTTACTTATATTGGTGGCAAATCAAAAGATGATTTCGAGTCTGATAATTTTCATTCCAGCTTTGGTAACATAACATTAGGTTACCGGCTTGCACCTGAAAAGGGAGGTTTCTTTTTTAAAGCAGAAATAACTCCTGTATTCGGCAGCGGCTTTTTTATCCCCTACTTTGCAGGATTAGGTTTTGGATATAAATTTTAAAATTTTATTCCCAGCTCTCCGTAAAATGGTTTTCGCTCTCTGTACGTATTCAACTACGGAAGCAAATGAATTAGCCAGATTGCATCCGGCGTTTATATTCTAAATTAAAATAACAAAAACTAATCTTTAGCCGCTAATTCAAAAAGATTATTATTCCGGTTCAACAGGTATGCTTCCTTTTGAACTTCTTTCAGCTGCATCTTCGTCACAATTTGTATAAGCAATCCATGTTCAACCTGGTTTATCATTACGAATCCATAGTTACAGATTACGGTTAGCGAGGGCTTAATGAGAAAGACTGAACAAATAATAATTGTAATCCTTTCATAAACTTCTGATGCATGCCGCCTTTTAACCCATTAATAAGCCATTTAAAAATCCAGTCATAAACTGCTCCATTTGTTCAGGCATGATGCGAAGTAATTTGTTAGTTTGAGAACGAATACTCAAATACATGTATGCTTAAAAACTTTCTGTTTGGTGCGGTACTGTTGCTGGTTTCCTGCGGCCATACGCCACCGGTTGAACAATATGGTTTCATTACACGTCTTGGCAGTGATACCATTGCCGTTGAAAGTGTTACCCGCCGGGGCAGCACGGTAACAAGCGATGAAGTTGACCGGTTTCCACGGGTGCGGGTACGGCATACGGTAATTGAGCTTGCCGTAGATGGCAGCATACAGCATCTTGTGATGGACATTCACACGCCCAGTGACCCGGCAGATAAGCGTGAATGCAAAGTGATTGCCAATGTTACCAGTGATTCAGTACATATCTCTAAAACAGATAAGGCAGGTACGCTGCATCGTAATTTCGCAACAGGTGGCGCCATAGTAGTAGCGCATGTGCCGCAAATGTACAGCCTCTATGAACTTTACTTTGCCGCAGCATTAAGGCATGCAGCGGCATCAAAATCAGCGGTTGCCAGCCCTGTGCCTATACGCCAGTTTTATATTGACCGGGAGTTTGATCATTTTCCTTTGGGCAGCGCCAGTGTAACACCGCTTGAAAGCGGCAAGGCGGAGATTACGCACGACTGGCTTTCCGGTACCGGCGAAGCAACGATGGACTTCAACTATCACATGCTTAGCTATTCAGGCGCCCGAACAACATATAAGGTAGCGGTAAGCCGCCTTGCCACGCCACCTGGTGTAAAAAGCATTGCTGACCGGTTTGAAGCACAGGAGACAAAAACCGGCATCGTGAGGCAGTTGAGTGTGCGGGATACTGTGCATGCACAAATTGGCAATGCGCTATTCACCGTTGACTACGGCCGACCACTTATGCGTGGACGCAAGCTGTTAGGTGATGTATTACCTTATGACCATGTATGGCGAACAGGAGCTAATGCGGCAACGCAGTTTACTACATCAGCACCGATAGAACTTGCCGGCATGAAAGTGCCTGCCGGAACATATACGTTGTGGACCATTCCACATATAAACGGAGCTGATATTATTGTGAACAGGCAAAGCGGGCAGTGGGGCACCGAATACGATGGTTCACGCAATCTTGACATAGTTACAATGACCACCCAGGCATCTGCAGTGCCGGTGGAAGCGTTCACGATTTCCATTGTGCCAAACGACATACATCATGGAACGCTTGTGATGGAATGGGGTACCTTCAGGTGGACGGCACCGATTGAAGTGAAGTGAGGAGTTTGGCGGAGGCAGGGTTTGTATTACAAACCAGGTTCTGTTAACAATTGTATACACCTGCTATATGTTTTAAGCTTACAAACAGCAATAGTGCAAGCAATAGAAAAAGCCCGTTAATCCGAGCTTTAAAAACAGCGTCCATAAACAAACATTAGAGTTCTCCAATCCGCTCAAATATCAGCTTAACCTGCAGGATTGTAAAATACCAGCCTCTCTTTTCACCAATTACTTCAGAATATGGTTGCAGCCAGTTCTTAAATGTTTTGAGGCTTACGCCATAACGGGCGCTTAATTCTGTTGTAGTGTACGCCTTCACTAAAACTTCGTTCGTGGTATTCATGATAATATGCTTTACTTGTGTTGTGCATTTACAGGTTTAAAATTAGCTAAAATTTTTAGTTTTTGCACAACGGCACGCAATTTTTTTGGTGCCTGTTTCAGCCATTCAAACCAATTAATTGCAGATTATAATTTGGCAAATACGAGTCAAAGCCGGTCGAAACAGGCAACAATGAGCAGGACAGGTAAGATCAATCCTTTTTGTGCCTTTTCAATCCCGATTATGCCCAAACCTGCCCAAAAAGGAAATCATCATTTCTACCTGTTCTAATCTTGTCATGATTTTGCAACACCTATTATAATAAACCGGCTGGCAGTGGCAGATCACAATCGATAATAATTATTAAACAATTTAAAATTAAATTTTATGGCAAGAATTGAAAAGGGTATACTCGGCCCTGTATCGGGTACAGTAGGAACAGTGGTTGGTGCAAACTGGAAAGGCATTAACTACATACGCAGTAAATCTGCAGGTAAACGCAGCTCTTCCGTTGAACAGTTAGACCAGCAATTAAAGTTTTCCATCGGCGTAAATTTTGTTTCTACCATGACGGAGCTTTTAAAGCTTACGTTTAAAAATTACGCGGTGAAACAAACGGAAAGCAACGCGGCGCTTTCTTACACTATGCTGAATGCAATAACAGGTAAATCACCGGATTATGAGATTGATTTTTCAAAAACACTGGTTAGTCATGGTAACCTGCCTAATGCTACGGCACCTGCGGCTACCGTTACCAACAAAGCCATCCATTTTACATGGACAGATAACAGCGGCGCTGGATTGGCTGCTGCAACTGATAAGGCAGTGCTTGTAATTTACTGCAACAATTTTAATCAAACCATTTTTAGTACCGCGACGGCTGTGCGGAGTGACGGTTCTGCTATATTTGATCTAAGCAATTTTTCAGGTTACAATGCTGAAGTCAGGATCGCTTTTCTTTCAGCGGATGGGAAAGATGCTTCCAACAGTATTTATCTTGGTGAATTGATGGTAAGTTAGAGAAGCTGAAGCTTAGCGCTAAAGTAATATCATTAATCTTTCTAAAAATTAAAGGCTGCCTTTTAAGGCGGCTTTTTTTTATGATTCTTGTACTTTTATTTCATTAACGTGTGTTTATTTGACTCAATGAATGCTTTGTATTTCTCTTGAAAGAAAAGTACACATCCCGAATGCTTTCGGGACAAGAAAGGATGATAAGCAACACATCGGTGCATTAGCCCTGATTTAACTTTTGGACTGCTTCTCTCCCAGCTGTTGAGCCCTAGTTATTAGTTTAGTGTTGTTTACTGATAGCTATTACTTGTATAAAACATTTAATTTATTTAAATGTCATACTACGCTTTTGCTTTTTGGCTAAATCCATTGGCTTTTGATATGATGACTTTCTCTAATTCTTCTTTCTTCTTATTCAAAGACTGAAGTTCTTCAGCAGAAAGTTTTGGGCTGAAAAATGCTAACGCCAGTTTATTATCATGCCACTCTCCCAGTGTCTGTTGCATATCGTCAATGTAATCAAGGTTGATATCCATGTTTTTGGAAAGATCACCAGGTATGATATGTTTGTTGTACATAAGATGCTTAAGCATTTTGCGTCCATTATGTAATTGTTCCGTAAAGCTGTGGCGGTTTAGCAATTTTTGTGCAGCGCTGATTTGCCTTGTAAAAAAACTTTTCAATTCATCCTGAGTCAAGCCATGAAGTTGAGTATGTAATTCCTTTTCTACTCTTTTTATTTTTTTCAAATTTTTTTTCTGCTTATTTATTAGTTTGTTTGTCTCATTTTCCTGTAAAGTTTCCTGTTCTTTATAAAGCTCCGGCAGATGTATGTCATTATCTTTTGCCTGTTTGTTATGGACAAATGCATCACGAATAATGCCTGCTGATTTAAATACTTTTTTTACAGGACCAAAGGTTTTAAACAGATTATTATTCTTTTTACCTGCTTGTAAAAGCGTGAGAAATGACCTTATCTTTTTAACCTGTACACGAAAGCGGTGTAATGCCTCGGGGCTTCTTGTTAAGGTAAAGCGTTTAAATTCATCATACATCTTTTTCCATTGCTTGTTAAGATATTTCCACGCTTCTTTCTTCTTCATGGCTTCCAGTTTTTATATGGATCCACTGATAGTTCGCTGTTGTAATAACGCACATCTTTTGATACTTCCCTGTCTATCCATTCAGGAAGTGTAAACGCTTCTTTTTCATCCTGCAATTCAATTTCCGCAATAATCAGCCCTTCATTATCTTCTAAAAATTCATCTACTTCCCATAGCTTGTTGTTTACTTTTATTTTATAACGCCTTTTAGATACAATGGCATCACAGAAATTTTTAAGTATTTCTGTTGCATCTTTTTCAGGAAGCGGATATTCGTACTCTAATCGCGATACATTTTCTGTTTTACCTTTTATAGTTATATAACCCTTGTCACCTTCAATAACCCGAATACGTATCGTTTTATTTTTATCCTGAAGCAAATAACCCTGCCGGTATATTGTGCCTTCCTTTTTTACTTTATTCCAAAGGTTTTGTTTAACAAGAAACTTCCTTTCTATTTCCATACCCATATTCAAATCGTTTACATAATTGATATCTAAAACCGTGCAGTACTGCTTAATGCTATTTAGAATTTAATGCAAAACGTACACATACTCCATCGTATCAAAAAGAAAACTCAATTAGTTGTATAAACACACAGCTCTAAGTAGAATGGTGTTCGCTCTCCGTATGTCTTCGGCTACAGAGGCAAATGAATTAGCCAGATTGCATCTGGCGTTTATATTCTAATTTAAAGTAACAAAACAAACTCTTAGCCGCAAACTCAAAAGATTATTATATTGGGTCAACAGGTATGCTTCCTGTTGACCATCAAATTGCTTTTATAAAAGAAGCAATAGAAAAGCATCTTGCCAGCGATGATGATGTGCTCAGAAAAGTAAAGAATATAGTTGCTATAAAAGGATTAGGATTACTGACTGTAGCAGTACTGCTTGCAGAAACCAACGGCTTTTTATTATTTGAAAATGTTTCTCAGCTGGTGAGCTATGCCGGTTATGATGTTGTAGAAAATCAATCCGGGCTAAGAACAGGCAAAATCAAAATATCAAAGAAGAAAATTCCAGAATAGAAGAGCCTTATACATGGCTGCACTTGGTATACAATAAAGGTATCCTCTAAGAACACAAAATAAGTCAAAAAATATTTGAATGATAAGACAGTCCTCTCATCATTCATTTAACTATCAGCTGCAGTTCCCGCTATCCGCTGCAATTCCGGCACAAAGCCAACGCACAGAGCTTCAGCTATGGGCTTTACGATCCAATCGGGCAGCCGCTTATCTGCAGATACTCTTTCGGCATCCAACAGCAACGCTGCTTATTTAAGAACTAAATCATAATTTATGCAGTGCTCCTTTGTATCAAATCCTTTAAACCAATATTCGTTGGATGCTGCTTTATAGATATAATCCTTTATCCACTCTTTGTACTTTAAAGTTGTTACTTCAATCGCATCCATTATAAAATTAATTTCTGCATTGGTCATGGTTGGATGAACAGATAATCTTATCCAGCCGGGTTTGCATGTTAAATCTCCCGAACGTATTCCTTTCAATATTTTGTAAGACTTTTTCTTATCAACGTTTAATAACGTGTGCCCGTATGTTCCTGCGCACGAACAGCCGCCTCTTGTTTGAATACCAAAGCGGTCATTCAATAACTTAACAATTAAATTATAATGTGCATCTTTTATAACAAATGAAATAACGCCTAAACGGTTTTTATAATTTGATTGAAAAACTTCAATGTTATTAATATTTGAGCACCTTTTGAAAATAATTTCCAGCAATTCTTTTTCACGTTTAAGTATATTTTCTACGCCCATCTTTTCTTTTAAGTGAACACACATGCCAGCTTTTATAGCTTGCAAAAAAGGTGGTGTTCCTCCATCTTCTCTTTGTTCTACATCATCAACGTAATCATGAACTTTCCAAGGATTGCTATATACAACAGTTCCGCCGCCGGGCTGGTCGGGAACAGCATTTCTATAAATGCTTTTATTAAAGATTAAAATGCCCGGCGTACCAACACCACCTAAAAATTTATGCGGTGAAAAATAAACAGCATCTAAATAAGCAATTGGTTCTTCAGGATGCATATCAATATAAACATACGGCGCAGAACAGGCAAAATCAACAAAACACAAACCTTGATGCTGATGCATGATTTTAGCTATTTCATAATAAGGCGTTTGTATGCCCGTTACATTTGAACAGGCAGTTATAGCAGCAATTTTATTTTTACGGTGTTTATACTTTACTAACAAATTCTTTAAATCATGAACATCAACATTACCATCCTTTGTAGGTTTTATTACCTCAACATCAGCAATGGTCTCAAGCCAGGAAATATGATTGCTATGATGTTCCATATGTGTTATAAAAACAACAGGTTTTAATTTTTCATCTAAACTTAAATAATCGCTATCGTTCTTTTGGGCATGTATGTAATCTTTTAAACGTCCAGGTATTCTTAACCCTAAAATTCTTTGCAGCTTGTTTACAGCAGCCGTCATTCCGCTGCCGCAAAAAAGTAGTACATCATTCTTGTTTGCACCAACATGTTGCTTAATAATACGCTTTGCTTCTTCATAAGCCTTAGACATCAATGTTCCGGTGATTGTAGTTTCGGTATGTGTGTTGCCAACAAAAGGAAGTATTTCTTTTTGAATGTAATCTTCGATAGGTTGATACGCTCTGCCGCTTGCTGTCCAGTCAGCATAAATAATTTTTTGTTCACCAAACGGAGATATAAATGTTTGTTGATTACCGATTATATTTTCTCTGAATGGAGAGAAAAAATTTTCCAGTGTACTATCTGCGCTCATTATTTATTTGGCTTTGGTTGTTCCATAAAGTCCAAATAAATCATAAGGCTCTTTGCTAAAATAATTGTTGGCTACAGCAGTAAGAAAAAATATATAACCGATAAATGCAGCAACAACAAGTAACTGAACCATGGATATTTTTTGAATAGCTTGTCTTGATTTCCTGTCACAAATTTCACCGGGACAATACTGCGCTTTTTCTTTATAAAATAATGAATACACTTTACATCCTAAGCAAATACCAAACGCTGATTCAAAAAATAAAAATATTAAACATATCAAACAACCTATACCTGTTATCGGGCTGAATGCATCTACAATCACCAAAAAAATAAACATGGTGGAAGCCAACCCGATTCCGATTATCCAGGCAAACCTTTTTTGTTTTGCACCAACATATTCAGGCACCTGGTTTCTTACAATCAACCGCCCGATAATCAATGAAGGTGCATATCTCGGGTTGATAAAAACACGGATGATAAGATCAGTTAGAAAGAGGGTTATAAAATACTTTGCAGGTACAAAATTGTTGGTAGATAATATAAGCACTAATGAAATGAACGTGCCTAAAAACAATATGCCTGCTGATGCTCTTATTTCCCGTTCATTCAGCACCGGTATATTATAACCTTCAACGGTTTCTCCAAATTGTACAATTTGTTTCATTGTTATTAATTAGTGATACAAGAATATTTATTTGCTTAAAGCAAACGATAGCAGTGTCAACAAACAGCAGGTATTTGTAAACAGATAACAAGACTGTGTCAATTATAAACATCAATGAAGAAATAATTTTGCAGCTTTACGATAGTTAATGAAAAAATGGATTGATATAAAGCGGTTCAGATTTTACCTCTGGGTTGGGCTTGCATTCGCATTCGTTGGCTTATTTGCTGATTATGCCCAACACTCTAATTCATTCTTTGAAAGAGTGCTGAATAATGTATGGATGGTTAGCTATGTTACGGTGCTAAACTATTTTTTGTTTGAACGCACCCTGCCTTCGATAAGTCGTAAAAAAATTTTCAGTTCGTTCTTTAAAATAATAGGTTTTATTTTTTTATACTCTGCCATCGCATACCTGTGGAAATGTATTGGCATAAGCCTGCATATTTATACTGTTTTAAAAACATTTGATACTACACAAGATGCCATCTCAGACCGCTTTTCCTATAGTTTCTCTTCCATTATTTTTTATGGAATCATCAGGCATATATACAACTACATCAAACTAAAACAAACGAGCCAGCAACTGCGCATTGAAAAGCAACAGGCAGAACTGAATTATCTTAAATCGCAAACCAATCCACACTTTTTATTTAATACTTTAAACAACATTTATTCACTGGCAAGAGATAAGAGTGACCTTGCGCCTGAATCAATTTTAAGGCTTTCTAAAATGCTGCGTTACATGTTGTATGAAACCGGCGGAAACTTTATTGCTGTTGAACAGGAACTTAAAATAATCAGCGATTACATTGCACTTGAACAACTACGCTATGATGAAAGCCTGCGTGTAAATTTTAATTATGATATAGAAGATATGAAACAGGCATTACCGCCGCTGCTGCTTATCCCTTTGGTTGAGAATGCATTTAAACATGGTGTTTCAGAAACAAGGAACCAGCCGTTTGTTGATATACATCTTTCAATAAAACAACGGCAGTTATCATTCATTATAAAAAATTCTACAGGTGCTTTCCCTGGTGAACAGCCTGTAAAAGAAAACATCGGGCTTTCTAATTTGCGACGGCAGCTTGAACTGCTTTTTACAGATTATAACCTGTTTGTGCAGCAGCAGCCAGCTGTATTTGTTTCCACTTTAAAAATTAACCTGGCAAGCCATGTTTAAAATAAAATGCATTGTTATAGAAGATGAGCCGCTGGCAGTAAAAGTATTAACTGACTATATTACACAGGTTACGTTTCTTGAACTGCAGGCTACATTTAAGGACGCTATTCTTGCCACTGAATGGTTACGCAATAATGTTACGGAGCTTATCTTTTTAGACATACACCTGCCCAAATTAAAAGGCATGGCTTTTTTAAAAACGCTTACCCATGCACCGGCAGTAATTGTTACTACTGCTTATCACCAGTATGCTGTTGAAGGATTTAATTTAAACGTTACTGATTACCTGCTGAAACCATTTGAGTTTGAACGTTTTTTAATCGCCGTAAATAAAGTAAAAACAGCAACGCCTCAACAACACAAATCAAATGAAGAACAAACAATAAAAGGTTTTATATTTCTTACGGTTCAAAAAAAGAAACTTAAAATACTGTTCTCTGAAATTGTATATGTTGAAAGCCAGCGGGAATACATTAAGATTGTTACAACAACAAAAGAATATTTTTCAAAACTGAGTACGCATGAAATGGAAAGCCTTTTACCTGCAAATCTCTTTAAACGCATTCACCGTTCTTTCATCATTTCAGTAAATAGGATAGAATCCTATACAACAGACGCCGTTGATTTAAACGGATTATCAATACCTGTCGGCAGAGGTTATAAAGATGTGCTGGAGAATTTATAATACCAGCATTAAATGCAATGCTGTTTGAACATTGCTGCCTAATAAACTGTCTTTTCCTAAACTGCTAAAAGGCTGTTGTTTGTGTATTTCTTTTGCGGATAGCTTCTTGAGTTCTTGGAATAAAATTTTCTCTTACATTCAATTCGGCAGTGGCTTGAACTTCCTCAATAAACGGGCGCAGGTTTTTGTTATACTCCGGGAACGCCAATTCAAAATCTCCATTGTGTTTTTCCAAAGCATCCGTTAATGCAGCAGCTCCAATCATTGCCAGCGATGCACCCATTCCCGCAGCAGGTGAAGCGCAATAACCTGCATCGCCCACTAATGCCACCCTGCCTTTCGTCCATGACGGCATTTTTACCTGACAGAATTTATCGAAGTAAAAATTCTTTGAACGTTGTATTTCTTCCAGTAATTCCGCGGTTCTCCAGCTTTGCCCGGCAAACTGTTCCATGATGATGTTTCTCTGTTGCGCGGCATCGCGGTAATCATAAAGAATTTCTTTTTCTGAATTGAAACAAAAAATGATGTCGGTCTTGTTGTTATAAGCATTAAGCATAATAGCTTTGTCCGGCACACCAAACATTTGCATTGTTTTTTGTGGTATCAATAATTTGTTTACGATGGTGATAGAAAAATAGGCTTTCAAAAAATGAGTGTATTCTTTTTCATGGCCAAACCAAATTTTTCTTACCCCTGAATGTAAACCATCGCAGCCAATCACCAGGTCAAATGCCCGCTGAGTGTCATTTTTTAATATAACTTCTATATCGTTTTTTGTTTCTTTTAAAGCGATGATGCTGTTGCTAAAAATAAACTCAACATCATTTTTTAGTTCATCAAATAAGATATGTACAAATGTTAAGCGTTCAATTTCTACTTCATCATCGGGAAATTTTATATCATCGTTTTTCAGAACTATCGAGCCTTCCGTAACATCGTCAGCGTTTTTAAATTTTATCATTTCCACATGCAGCCTGTTTAATTTTAACTGCTCAAAAATACCCATGCGCTTAGCGGCGTCTGCAGCAGCGCCTTTCACATCAACAGCCGCACCGGCAGTTCTGGGTTCATTAGCCATTTCAATAACCGTTACTTTATAACCTGACTTATTCATGAGGAAAGCGGTGGAAAGTCCGGCCATGCTTGCGCCCGAAATGAGCACGTTTTTCTGTTTTACTGATTTCATTATATAATTAATTTTACAGTGCAAAGCAACATCGTATAGCAATAACAGAAAACAGCAATACAGAGTAAGTATTGGACTAATCGTGGTTTTTGTTCCTGAAAGCTAAAGCGGTCATTCCAGTAACCTTGGTAAACAGTCGTGAAAAATAAGGGTAGTCATCATAGCCTAATACTGCAGCAATTTCTTTTACTGATTCATCAGAATAATACAGCAAACGTTTTGCTTCTAAAATTACACGCTGCTGTATGTGATGGGAAACGGGATAGCCTGTTGTGTTTTTAATGCATTCATTCAGGTAAGGTGTAGAGATGTTAAGTTTTTGGGCATACGCTGCCGGGCGTTTAACAGTGGTATAATTGCGTTCCAATAATTCGCGGAAAGCTTTGGTAACTATTTCAAACCGTGAAAGCTTGTCTGCTGGTTTAGCTTTCTCCAAATACTGTGACACCACCAATGCCACCAATACATTGCAACTATCTTTTAGTAACGAATGATAAAGTTTATCACTTTTCCGCTCATAAAATTTCAAGCAAAGTGCTACTGATTCGGAAACAATAGAAAACGTTTCTTTATTTAATACTAACGGTTTTGCCGGTGTGATGTCTTCTAACAATTTCAGGTATTCAGGATTCAGGTTTTCATTATTGATTGACCAACTGCTGACGGTTACATTTTTAAACGCTGTTGTACGATGTACCTGGTCGGGATGAATGTAAATGACAGACCAGGGCTTGATTATATACTTCTTAAAATCAATCTCTAATTTTACTGTTCCGCTTTCAAGCAAAAAGAAGGAATGGCCATAGTGGCGATGTGATTGATTTGCTTCTTTAAAACTGTTTACAGTTGCTTTATTTATAACAATAGATATTCTTTCAATGGCAATGCCTGTGCCGGGCTCCTCAACCATAGAATTTACAGGAATAGATTTGTTTTTTTTACGCATTATCTGTTCACTTTTATATAGAATGATTGGCTTATAAAATTTAAAGTCCCTTGTTCTGTTTTCATGAACCAATTTACCGATTCAATCACGTGATTTCAATGAAAACTGGAAATGAACATTTGTTGAGGCAATTTAAAAAGATAATGAATAAAACAATCTTTGTATGTAATCAGAAGTTGTATTCGCTTATGCAGGATAATTGATGAACAGTGCAATTAACCAGAATAAAATAATTTTGATAAATTCATACTAACATAAATTATGACAAAACGCATCTATATTTTCATTGTAATTATACAGTGGTTTACAGTTAATTCTTTTGCGCAGCATACTGATACTGTAAAGTCGTTAACGTATAAAAATCCTCTACCTGTTGCGTTGGGCGATCCGTTTGTATTGCAGGACAGTGCTGAATATTATATGTATGGAACCGGCGGCGGAGCAGAAAATGGTTTTGCGTCCTATTCATCCAAAGACTTAATTAACTGGAAATATGAGGGACAAGTTTATTATGGCAACAATGAAAATGGCTGGGGAACCGGTGACTACTGGGCGCCTGAAGTATTTAAAAGAAAGGACAAATACTATATGTTTTACAGCGCGCAATGGAAAGATAATCCAACCAATGAGCTGGAAAACTTTCGTATTGGGGTTGCTGTTGCTGATAAGCCAACCGGGCCCTTTATTGATTTATTAAAAACGCCTGTTTTCAATCCCGGTTATCCAATTATTGATGCTGATGTTTTATTTGATAACGGTAAAGCATATTTATACTATTCACGCTGTTGTTATAAACATCCTGTAAAAAGCGAGGTTGCGGATTGGGCAAAACGTAAAGGCTGGTTTAATGAAATTGAAGAAAGCTGGGTGTATGGTGAAGAGCTTAAACCTGGCTTTACCGGAACAACCGGTACACCTGCATTGTTGCTAAAGCCGCCGACAAGCATGAACGATAAACAGGCAGAATGGGAAAGCCGTTCAGTAACTTCAAAAGAAGTAAACCGCCGCTGGACCGAAGGTTCGGTTGCTTTTAAAAAAGGCAATACTTATTATCTGATGTACTCAGCCAATTATTTTGGAGGAAAAAATTATGCGGTTGGTTATGCCACATCAAAAAGGCCGCTTGGCCCTTATAAAAAGGCGGTAAATAATCCTGTATTGCAAAAGAACACTGCTGAAGGTGGTAATGTTACAGGCACAGGCCATAACAGCGTAACTTATTCACCCGACCATAAAGAAATGTTTTGCGTATATCATGGGCGCACCAAAGCAACGGGTGATGAACGTGTTGTTTTTATTGACCGGATGAAGGTATCCGCAAACGGAACATTAACCGTGTTTGGGCCAACTACAACTCCGCAACCGGTTCCTTCCGGTGTTACAGAGAAGGTAAGCAAATAAGATTATAACGCAGAATCTCAGCCGTGCACAAGGCTTTACATTAAAGCCCTCGCTACGACAAAAAAAATGGCTCATTGCAACTGCAATGAGCCATAAGAATACGGATAAATTTAATTAGCTATTGTTTTATTACGCTGATAGTTTGCTTTAAAGCTCCATTCTTAGAGATTTGTATGAAATAATTACCGCCAGACAAGTTTTGCGCCTGCCAGTTAAGCGTATAAACTCCGGCAGTCTTTTTTTCATCTGCCAACACTTTAACCAGTTGCCCTTTTGCATCGTACAACGAAATGGTAACGTTAGCATATGCATCCAGCTTATACTTTATCGTATTAGTGTTTACCATTGGATTAGGGAAAGAACTTGCAACTACTTCAGGGCTTGATAAGCCAAGATTACTTGTTTCAGCAAATGAATTTACCGGAACAGCAGTGGACATCTTCCTGTCTTGTATGGTTTGAGCTGCGTAATTGCAATCGCAGTTATGCTTGCCAGACCATGGCGTTTGTTCATAAGGAAAAGTTGAAGCAAGTGCAGTATCGTTTTTATCAACACCTGTATGATATTGCAATACACCCATTAAATCAGGCGTAGCCAAACTACCTCCGGCTACATAATCATCATACGGCAGACCAAGTGAAGCTAATACTACACCGCTTACTGATTGCAGTTCGATACGAATGGCATCATCCTCCAGCCTTCTTCCGTTAGGAAAACCATCCATGTTCGGAATATTCTGAAGTCTTTTATTTGTATTAAACCTTGCATCGGTAAGACCTAAAACTGCTGCCTGGATCAAACCTAACGGGCTAAAATCTTTACTGTTGCGCGGCGTAGTTGGAACAGCCATGTTAAGACGCAGCATATCGCCTACAATGGGCAAAAAGTTATTGATAAAAGGTTTGCCTTCTGCCAACGGATCACCATTTTTACCGGTTGCTAACTGGAACGGCCGTTGATTAGGAACACCAGTATTAAATATCGGCCATATATCTACTGACCTTGGTTTTCCGGGACCAGGCAACAACAGGCTTGCATAAGGGCCCGCAAACACAGTTCCCTGTTTTTGTGCCGGGGTTAAACCATATAATCCATTTTGCCCGTTCCCAAAACCAAACATGCCCAATGAGTTCTTTTGAATACGCAACGCTTTTAGTGCAGGTACAGAAGTACCAAACTGGGCATCATCCATATACAACGCCAGTTCAGGATTATAGAAGTAATTCCCAAAGATCTTTATTTGTGCATTAGCATCCTGGTAAGGGCTAAGGCTGTTCCAATAATCTTTAACACCAAACGGGTTTATTGCTTCGTTATCAAGCGGCATTCCTAATCTTGAAACCTGTACCCAATCGCCTATAAATCCTTCCCCGCCATCACCTCTTGCGTTTAATACTTTAATTCTTTGACGGCTGGCAGAAGCCCACACACCAATAACATAATCGGGATCCAGGATTGTTTTTGCCTCATCTGCTGTTTTATGATTTTTCTGCAGCAGTTCAATCGGAATTTCAAGTGCAAGCGTTGATACATTTTTACATTTTAAATGATCCTGCGGCTGCGTGCCGTCTGTACGCGGAGCATCACCCAAATCAAATATACCTCCAAGGTCTGCAAAGAACGGATCATCAACAGGGCCTGCAAATACTTTCTCACCAGAAGCTGTTGTTTTTATTGCATTACGCATTAGTGTCTGGTAATCTGGTGCATTCAGGCCTACAGCAGATTGTATAGACCGGGGGCCAATGTTTGGAGGTGGCACAACACCATCTCTTACAATAACTTTCCAGGCACCATCTGAATATCTTTCCAACGTATAAGTATCCTTCTGATTTTCTGCACCAAGCCTTATATGAAAGAAAGTTGTGGGATCCTGGTTAACTTTTTTAAATGTGAATCTATACGTAATATCATCGCCTTTGGTATCAGCACTGTTTTTTATATGTATTTCATACCGGATACCTTCACCAAAATTCTCATATACGGGACCGTCTTCAGGTAATTGCCCGGGAATATAGTTTGCAATAATTATAATCTTACCTGCGTCATTCGGGTCTCTGAAAGCATATACATCCGTATTGTCGGCCAGGGGATCATAAGCAATTAAAGGAGCTTCCCTGTGGCTTGAAGCCATTAATGAAGATGATAACAGCAAGGTTGCGGCAACCGCAACAAAGTTTTTAAACTTTTTAATGGTAAAGTGTTTTTTCATTTGTACTTTTTTAATGTTAAGAATATTTTATTGGTTATTTCACAGGTATGGGTTAGTTATTTCAATTTGTGACATAATAATCCACATATGGATTTCAATCAATTCATTGGCTATACAACAAAACAATCTTTTTAAGAATACTTATTAACCTGACTTAACAGAAGAGTTTAACTGTTGACAATTAAGTGAATTATAGTACGGTTAAAAATTATAACACTTAACTTGAAGTAAGAATAATGCCATGATTTTGTGTTTTTGTTGCATACTTTAAAGGTTATATAACTCGTGCGAATACGCGTTGATAATACATGAGTTAAAGATTTAAAAACAGCTAATCTTTACATTTTTATTCTTAGAAGAGATATACTTGCAGCCGGTGTTACACCGTAATTAAAATGAATTACAGCTTAAATCAATTTAGTGTTACAAACCCGCAATTATTTTCCCCATTATAACTGTTTATAACAATTTTTTTGTGGAAGGGATACGGAAAGTAATGCTTTACAAGTGTTAATCAAACAAACCCTTACTTAAATTCTTGCCTTCATTGCGTTGTGCTTTTTTAAAGGTGGTTATTTGTATTAAAAGCAGATGCCCAATCGTAATTGTACATACGTATAACAGCTCCTTGTATAATATAGCACATCCGTGCATTTGCCTTGACGGAGCTTTGTAAAATTGCTTTTTTAGCTGGGCGTTAATGAAGAGAATCGCAATGTCGTTAGTTGCAACACAACACCATGCGAACAGACATTGTTGGAAAGAAAGTAGTTTTTATAAAACAGCTACAAATAAGTTTGAATTTTATACATTTATTTTATTCTCTTCCAAATCACATCCTGCCCGTTTCTTCTTTCAAGCATCAGCATTTGACCGCTGTCGTCTTTTACAAAAAACTTTCTGCCACGCGCATCCCCGTATCTGAAAAAAACATTCATCGTTTCAGGCAGCAACGCTGTTGGCGAACGTTGATTTTTTTGAAGAAACAATGTATCATTCTTCAGTGTAATTACGGAGACATTACTATCTGAAAGACGGTAAGTACCTGTGTACATTTTCAACGTTTGGTCTGCAACTTTTATGGCAGGCGGCAAAGCAGGTATCTCAAAACTCTGCATGCCCAGCATTATCCACGATGTATCCGTCTTATACCATGTATCAATTGTGCCGTATGTTGTATGCAGTTGATTGCCGTAATAATTCTCATGTTCATCAGCAACATAATGCACCACCGCAATATCTCCGTGAAAAGTAATAACGGGGTTTGTGATTTTTATATAACCAGAAACATTTTTTGGAAAAGGCCTGAAGCTTTGCAGAAAATCTTTCCTTGTTAAACCGTTTCCGTCTTCATCAACAATATACCATTGCCGGTCTAAATATTTTGACCATAAAGAAGAGTCTCCCGGCAGGTCATCATTTAACAGCTGCTCTAATTGCATAAGCTTTGCGGCTTGTGCAGCACTGTCTGATTGAGCATTGCAAAATGGCAAAACAACAAAGAATAAAAATGCTGAAAAAAAAATTCGTTTCATCAGTTTAAAATTTAATACCGACTATAATATATAATGAAGTTATGTATTGAATACAGCAATGCAGTAATCAAAATGACGATTGGTAACTGATGATTTTAGGATAACAAATGTTTGATTGAATTGGCTGCTAAATAATATGCATGCTGACTGAACAGGAACTAAGCAAAGTTTGTAGCTTCAATATTTTGTTTTGAAGTTTTAAACTTCATTTATTGCCATGGCTTAACGCTGATTAGAAGTTAAACTTGTATAGATGCGGCGAAGTTGCAAACTTCGCCAAGAGAGCCATTCGTGTGGACACGAACCCCGGCGTTAGCAGAAGTAGAATGGCAGGTTTAGTACATCTATAATCACTCTTGCATCTTGTCTTTGCCTGCTTACATCGTGTTTCCGGCATCTTACACGTTGTTTCCATTGTCTTACATGTTGTTTCTGCTGTCTTACAAAGCGTTTCTGCCAGGCTACCGGCTGTTTCTGCTTCCTTACATAATGTTTTTGTCATGTTGCAAGCCGTTTTTATTGTCTTACATGTTGTTTTTGCTTTTTGCAAGCTGTTTCTGCCATCTTACATGCTGTTTTTGTGCGCTTCAGGTTTGTTTGTCTGATTGGATGATATATCTGTCCTTTTCTTACCGCGTTGCAAAAAATGAATGCCGAAATTGGCTTCAGTTTATAAAACCTATTTTCTAACTAACAATTTCTGCCATGACGCAACGACAAATTAATTCTCTGAACATGTACAACGCCGTATTGCAATTTTTAAACGATAACAATGCAGCCTGGAACAGCAACACTATAATCGCAGCCGCCGTAACGGCACTTGGCACTACCGTTACCGCCATTCAGAAACAGGCCGGTGCACAGCAAAACGGCGCAAAAGGTTACACCGCTAAAAAAGACCAGGACCTTGAAAACCTGGCTGACCTTACTTACAAGCTGGCACTGCGGGTAAAGAATTATGCGGTAAGCATTAACGACCTCGTACTGAAACAGGCAGTTACTGTTACACGGCATGAGCTGCAAAACGGTAAAGAAGCTGATGTGCTGAACCGTTGCAAAAACATTATCAGCAAGGCGGATGGTGTTGCCAGTGCAGCGCCGCCGGAATATAAAATTACATCGCAACTGATTGCTGATGCTACTGCGGCGGCTGACTTAATTACGCCGGACACTGCAGAACGTGATGTGGTAAGCGGCGCACACAGCGGCACCACCACGCAACTGGGCAGCTTGTTTAGCACTGCAAGAAACCAACTGCATACGCTGGATGATTTAATTGAAGGCGATGCCGATGATGACAGTTCTGATTTTGTAAACAACTATTTTATTATGCGCAGAACCAATGACCATAAAGGCGGCGGAAAGAAAGATGTTACGGATACTCCTCCGCCAACAAAATAGGTTAATCTGTATTGTTTTTATTGTGTGATGAGAGCCGGTATAACAGCCGGCTTTTTTTTTGCGCCTGTGCGTTGCGTTTAATTGAAATTAACTTGCCTGACCGCTAATTATAACTGTTTAGGTTTAGAATTAATAATTTAAAACCAGCGCAAGTATAAGTAGCTATGGTAATGTACGGATGGTACTTGTGCTTAGTATTTAGGTAATGGCAGGTTTGCAAAGAAGCCACAAGTAGGAACAGAAAATAATAAGTATAGATCTTCTTGGTTAAAGGAAAGTAACTACAAATACAAAAAGGATTGTGGTGGGAAT
Organism: Chitinophagaceae bacterium; assembly: GCA_903642275.1. Lineage (GTDB taxonomy): Bacteria > Bacteroidota > Bacteroidia > Chitinophagales > Chitinophagaceae > Parafilimonas. Next base: position 22,134 of record CAHJWK010000025.1, on the reverse strand, counting down.
AAATTAAAGTCTTGTCTAATGCATTTAGTTTTTTTATAGAGTTTGGTGTTTTTTATTTTGATTGCATAACCATGTTCTTTGTCAAAAAAGTAATCAAAAAAATAATCTTGTGAAATTCCAGCTTGTTTTTTGGTTTTGTTCCAAAGCGATTCAACTTTATCATTTAAAATGTAATCAATCTCAAATTCACCTATAACTTTTTGAATTGGAGATGAAGCGTAAACAACCACTTTTTTAACTAATGGGTTTTTAAATATCGTTCTTCGAAATTCATATTGCTTAGTACCAGCAAAAATCATATGAGCAAATTCTGGTTTGATAGATAAGACAACTTTCATATTCCCGACAAAGTTATTAGTTGAATTAAAGACTTCCTTTCTATTTGCGTTATTGTTTTTATATAATCCATGTTAGGAAGAATTCCTTTGTCTAACATTTGCTTTAAAGTCATTCTTTTTATAAACGAAAACGCGTAAAGAAAATTTATCACAAATGGTCTGTTTTTAGGATTTCTGTTCCAATATTCTTCTAATTCCTTTTCAGTAAGAACTGTTCTTTTGCGACAAATTTCAATAAGCTCGTTAAGATTTTTAGGAATGAAGATATCTTCAACTATTCCAATTGTTGTTGCTACTCCTGAATGAATTTTCGGATGTTTATCTCCGCTTCTGTAAAAAACGATTATATCACCTGAATGCAAGGCACGAGTTAATGAATGTGAGACATATACTTTGCTTATTGCATTTCGATGCGGTTTGTTGTCTACGAAATCATCTAATGATTCCGTCCTTAATTTAGAATCTGGAAATAATTCTGTGTGATATTGTGGCTTAATTGGAATAATATAAACAGTGCTTGTTTTAGAAAGCCAGGGAAAGGTAAGCTTTGGCTCTACTTCATTAGCGTGCTTTGAAAAATAACGAACATAAACTTTTTCTGTTCCTGTTGAAGTTTTTATTCCATAATATTTAAATCCATATTGTTCAACTAAAGCAATAAGACTAAGTAATTCAGGTCGTGAATCGAAAATTGTAACATATATTTCATCAACCTTGTATTGCCTTGCATTATCAAACACAATTTTCAAAAACCTTTCTCCAATCCTTAATCCATTACTTACAACTTTAAACGTTCCGATTTTTAATCTTCGCTTTTTAGTAAAAATTGGATTTATATCTGAATAATTTTCGTTTTCATCTTCAATTTTCAGAAATAAGAATGCTTTTAATACATCGGCTTCATAACATACATAGGCTTTATCATTATTTCCTGCTTTACCATTAAACCATTTATCAAATCCACTATAATCGTTTCTGAAACTGTCAAAGAATTCATCACCTAAATTAATGTTACCAATATAATCTCTTTTTACTGCTAGAACACAATAGTCAACAAAGTCTGGATTTTCCGCTGTTACTTTTTCAAGAAAAGTATCAATGCGAAAAACCTTATCACTTATACCAAGCATTACTGCCTTAAGATGAACCTTCTTATCTTCTGAAATAAGAATATCAACTCTGTCGGAATAAACTTCATTTAAAAGTTTTGTGTCATCCAAATCGTTTGGCAACGTATCAACCGCTAAACTCACTTTGCTTACATCAGAATGCATTGGTGCCGGAGTTTGTAAAACTTGATAATTTTTAAGTTTTATCTCCATTGTTTTAACCGTATCAGGATTGATGTTCCTTTTCAATTCATCTGCAGTAAGCGGATGAACACATTTTGTATAATGAAGTTTATCAAGCCAATTAAAAAGAATTCCGATATCTTGATTGACTATTTTACTTGCTTCTCGATGGATTATAATATTTGTATCTAAGAGCACTCTCATATGGCAATTAAGATTTTAGGTAAAGCAGGATTCAAATATAATTAATTCAATTTCGAAAAGATCTTTGCTCAATAGAATCTCAACTGACCAGCGGCTGCGGGATTACAATGGAAAACACGGTGAAGATTTGTGCGTTGGCTCTGTGCGGGCTTTGTAACGTAAAGCCCGAACTGCAGCTGATAGATAGATGATGATGAGAGCCCCAAAATAATTTTTATAACATATTGCTTCGTTCCCTGCAATGCAGCTAGAAGCTTATCTGGTCATTTCGGCTAAATCAAAACGTGTTATGGCTAACGCGCTTTGCTTATTACTACAGACCTTTGAGCAACAAAAATGTGAGATATGAAAGCAATAAGAATTCATGAATTTGGCGGGCCGGAAGTGATGAAGTTAGAAGACATCGAACGCCCCGTACCCGCAGCAGATGAAATTTTAGTGAAGGTGTATGCCAGTGGTGTAAACCCTGTTGATTGGGTAGTGCGTAATGGCGGAAATGATTTTTTAAAGCAGTACTTAACCTTGCCTATGACAATAGGTTGGGACGCAGCAGGTATTGTAGAAGAAACAGGCAGCGGCGTTACAGATTTTAAAAAAGGTGATGCCGTATATGGCGTTCCTAATTTTCCCGGCAGCAATGGAAGTTATGCTGAATACTGCCCGGCAAAAGCAAGCCAGTTTGCGTTAAAACCTAAGAGCATTTCTTTTAATGAAGCAGCAGGTGTGCCTTTGGTTGGGCTTGTTGCGTGCAATGCCCTTTTTGAATTAGGAAAATTACAGGCAGGGCAGCGGGTTTTTATTCATGGTGCATCCGGTGGTGTGGGTACCATCGCTGTTCAGATGGCAAAAGCAAAAGGTGCGTATGTAACCGGAAGTGCTTCGGCAGGTAACCAGGAATTTTTAAAACAATTGGGCGCTGATGAAGTGATTGATTATAAAGCGCAAAAATTTGAAGCGTTGCTGCAGGACATTGACCTGGTGTTTGATGGTTCGCCGCTTCGCGATGACAACGAGCGGTTGAAATGCATAAGCATCTTAAAAGATGGTGGAATTTTTGTAAGTGTGAATGTTGATTTTCCTTTTAGTGATGCTGTTAAAAAAGCGCTTGCAAATAAAAATGCCAAAGGTGAAGTTGTTGCTGTACAAACAAACCATCGTGATTGGCTGAATGAAATGGCACGGTTAATTGATGATGGAAAAGTAAAGGTTAACATCAGTAAGGTTTTTCCTTTAGAACAGGTTGCCGAAGCACATAAAGAAAGTGAGACGTTTCATACACGTGGTAAATTAATATTAGAAATAAGAAGGGAAAATGAACAGTAATGAAGCATTTTAAAACGATAAGCGAGTTTCACCAGTTCAGAGATTTGCCTAAACCGCAACATCCGCTTATGAGCATTATAAACGTTGCAAACGTTACTCACCTGAGTGCTGATGAACCAAAGGCGCTGTCGTTTGATTTTTATACCGTTGCCATAAAACGTGTGCAGAATGCCAAAGTAAAATACGGGCAGCAACCATTTGATTTCAATGAAGGCATCATGTCGTTCATGTCGCCAAACCAGGTAATTAGCATTGCTGTTGATAACAAAGCGGAAGCATTGATACAATCAGGATGGGTGATATACATCCATCCTGATTTCTTATGGAATACACCGTTAGCCAAAACCATAAAGCAATACGATTTCTGGAGCTATTCGCTGCACGAAGCCTTGTTTCTTTCTGACAAAGAAGAAGCGATTATCAACAGCATCATTCAGAACATTGAGCAGGAATACCAGGCTAATATTGATAAGTTCAGCAAGCAGATTATCATCTCACAAATAGAAACATTGCTGAACTATGCTGAACGGTTTTATAACCGCCAGTTCATCACAAGAGAAAAGTCAGCGCATGAAATACTGGAACGTTTGGAAGCATTGCTCGACAACTATTTCAACAACGATAATATAGTGAACAAAGGCTTGCCAACCGTTCAATACATAGCGGAGCAACTTTATCTTTCGCCCAAGTATTTAAGCAGTTTATTACGCACATTAACAGGGCAAAACACGCAGCAACATATCCATGATAAACTGATAGGTAAAGCCAAGGAAAAATTATCAACTACAGAATTATCTGTTAGTGAAATTGCTTACGCGTTAGGGTTTGAACACCTGCAATCATTCAGCAAATTTTTCAAGGCAAAAACAAACTTGTCACCTTTGGAGTTTAGACAGTTATTTAACTGACAGGAAAAAGGATAGTAAAAACAACGCTCAACATAGCTTCTAATCATTCATAAACCTATTCTTTCAGACATTCTTTAAGCGCAATTCATTCGGTGTTATACATCTTCTGCATTAACTACATTTGCATCATTCGAATACAGCTAAATGAATGAGATACACGAAAAATTAGATGAGTTGTTCAAGCGGATTCCCCGGCGCCATACAACGGACAATGTAAAAGAAATTTATAGTATACTGGATGAGTATGAAGAACTGCTGCAAACGATGGAGGCAGACGCTCGGTACGAGCAGTTGGTAGCTCCATTCATTGATGCTCTCGACTCAATCAGGACAACAGTGAAAAAGTCAAACGACAACAAAGCCTCCAAAAAAGTAAAAGATGAATTGTTTGATGAAGCATCCGGCGACCTGAAAGACACGATGCAGGAACTGATGCAACTGTCAAATTAAATTAATCAATCAGGCTTTCAATGATTCATCACCTTTACCCGCATGCAACGGTAAGAACAACATATACAACTTGTTGCTTTTGGCATAGCAACATCAAATAAAGTTGCACCAGCAGTTTCAACACAAGCTTTGTTAACTAAACACTCAGCAATAATAAACATCTCGCAATAGTAAAGTTGAAAAAGCAGTAGTACAAAAGCTAAATTAGTGTACCCGGACAGATGTGCTGCTTGTCATCTGTCCTTGATTTTTTCTTTGTTTCGTTTTTGCATCAAGGCAAATGCTTGCATTCATCGAACAATTTTAAAACGAACATGTATGAGATAAAAGAAACGAAAAGTATAATCTATTATTTCTAACATTTCCCTGTCTTTAATGCTTGCTAATTTTGCAGCAGTAATTGTTTATAATTATGAACAAACAAAATTTAAATATACCCGTCTCCATTCTTGACCTTGCTTCCGTAGTGCAGGGCTCAACTCCTGAGCATACATTTCGCAATAGTCTTAAGTTAGCACAACAGGCAGAACAAAATGGTTACTGCCGCTATTGGTTGGCAGAACATCACAACATGGTAAGTATTGCCAGTTCTGCAACCTCGGTACTCATTGGTTACATCGCCGGCGGCACTCAACATATCCGTGTAGGTTCAGGTGGTATTATGCTGCCTAACCATTCCCCGCTGGTGATAGCAGAACAGTTTGGTACCCTTGCAAGCCTGTACCCGGGCAGGATAGATTTAGGCCTAGGCCGAGCGCCAGGTACAGACCAGCTTACCGCCATGGTATTGCGACGCAGTACCAACCTGGGCGCAGAAGATTTTACGCAACAACTGGCAGAACTTAAAACATACTTTTCTGCAGAGAACAGTACCGGTAAAGTTCGCGCCATACCTGGTGAAGGAATAGATATACCCATGTGGATATTAGGCTCCAGTACAGACAGCGCTTACCTCGCTGCTCATCTTGGTATGCCGTATGCGTTTGCAGGGCATTTTGCACCGCAGCAGATGCTTGCGGCGTTTAATATTTACAGGCAGCAGTTTAAACCATCGGCAGCTTTGCAGAAACCATATACCATGGCTTGCGCCAATGTAATTATGGCTGATAAAGATGAAGAGGCACAATACATTGCCACCTCGGCTTACCAGGCATTCCTGGGCATTGTGCGCAACAAGCGTGAACTCCTGCAGCCACCGGTAAAAAACATGAATGAATTGTGGAATGAATATGAAGAGGCTCAAATAAAAGAACGGCTTTCCTGTTCATTCATCGGCAGTGCTGATACAGTACAATCTGCGCTGCAAAGTTTTATAGCGGCTACAGGCATCAACGAACTGATGGCAGCCGCACACATCTATGACATAAATGCAAAACTGCATTCTTATGAATTGCTTGCAGAAGTAATGGGCAAGAATGTTGTGTACGCTTAAATAGGTAGGAAACTTAATCCCCCTTACTCATACCGCAACGCTTCAATCGGGTCAAGCCGTGATGCTTTTTGGGCTGGATAATATCCGAAGAAAATACCTGTTAATCCACACACTAAAAATGAAAGTATAATAGAACTTTCTGAAACCAATATGGGCCAGTGCGCCAATGATTTTATTAGCTGAGAAGAAATCAATCCTAAGCCAACACCAATTACACCACCGGTAATGCTTATCATAATGGCTTCAATTAAAAACTGCATTAGTATATCAATACCACGTGCGCCGATGGACATGCGCAAACCTATTTCTCTTGTGCGTTCGGTTACTGACACATACATAATGTTCATGATGCCGATGCCGCCGATTAATAAAGAGATGCCTGCAATAGATGTAAGCAAAACGGTAAGCATGCTGCTGGTGCTGTTTAAGGTGGTCATCAGTTCTGCCTGTGTGCGTATTTGAAAATCATCATCTTCACCTTCGCGTATCCTATGCGTTTGTTCCAGTATGGTAGTGATTTCTTTTGTGGGATTATCACTGGCAGCTGCGGATGTTGCTGATGCATACAGTTGCTGTATATAAATGCTTGCGGTGATGCGCTTCATAATGGTTGAGTAGGGCGCAAGAATAACATCATCCTGGTCCTGCCCGAAACTGCTTGCGCCTTTTGGCACTAATGTGCCTATTACCTGCATCGGAATTTTATTAAAGCGGATGATTTGCCCGATGGGATTTTCACCGTTTGGAAAAAGGTTGGTGATTACCGTCTGACCAAGTATGCAAACCTTGGCAGATGATGCCACATCGCTTTCAGAGAACATAATGCCATCTTTAATCTGGAGTTGGCGTATTTCAAGGTAACCTGTATCAATGCCTTGTATTTGCGTGGGCCAGTTGTTGCCACCTTTTATTGATTGCCCGCTTGAAGAAGCTAATGGCGAAACATTTCTTACATCTGCAGCACCCCGTTTAATGGCTGTAACATCAGCGAGGGTTAATGTTTGAAAACTGCTGCCACCCATTCTTGCGCCACCCATTGGCTGATTGCTTTGCGGAAATACAGTTATCATATTGCTGCCCATGCTTGATAAAGATGATTGAATACTTTCTTTACTACCCTGGCCAATCGCCATCATCGCAATAACAGCAGCCACACCAATTATAATTCCAAGCATGGTTAAAAATGCACGCAGTTTATTGCGTTGTAAAGCACGCAGTGCAAGTTTTATTAAATTAAAGATGCCCATTGTTTTAATTATAAGTTATGAATTGTAATTATGATTGACTGCTTGTTTATAAAATTATAATCCATCATTAATAATTTATAATTGAATTAATAATCATCACTTACCGGTAAAGATTCTAATGCTTCTTTAGCCACACGCTTGTTTTCGTTGCTTGTATCTTTCTGCACTTTGCCATCGCGCAGCATGACAGTCCTGCTGCTGAAGGCGGCGATGTCCGGTTCATGTGTGACGAATACAATTGTTTTTCCCTGCGCATTCAAATCCTGCATTAAACTCATAATCTCATACGATGTTCGTGTATCTAAGTTACCTGTTGCCTCATCAGCAAGAATCATTACAGGATTATTTACCAACGCTCTTGCAATGGCAACACGTTGCTGCTGTCCGCCCGATAATTGATTGGGTGTATGGTCTGCCCTGTCTGCAAGTTTAACGGATTGTAATGCTTTCAATGCTCTCTCTTTTCTTTCCTCACTTGTTACGGTTGAATTATAAAACAACGGCAGCTCAACATTTTCCAAGGCTGTTGTGCGTGGCAATAAATTATATGACTGGAACACAAAACCAATTTTTAAGTTGCGCAGTTTTGCTAGCTCATTGCGGTTAAGATGCATGATGTCAACATCATCCAGTAAATATTTTCCACTCGTTGGTTTATCAAGACAGCCAAGAATGTTAAGCATGGTTGTTTTGCCCGAACCGCTGCTGCCCATAATAGTTACAAACTCGCCTTCGTTTACATTAAATGATACACCTTTCAAAGCTCTTACTGTTTCAGAACCCATTACAAATTCCCGCTTAATATCTTCAATATGTAAAATTATTTTACTCATTACCTATAACCTTTAGCTTTTTTTGCTGTTGCTTCTGCCTGGCCGTTTAGGCATAAACGGGCTTGTTGACTGACCAGAGGCTTGTGCTTCTTTACCGGCTGCCATTTTAATATCTGTTACCACTTCATCATTCAAAGTAAGTCCGCTTAAAATTTCTACATGCGTGTTATCATTTAAACCGGTGACCACTTTTTTCTGAGTAAGTGTGTCTCCTTGTTTTATCCATAAGTAAGAAATAAGATTTGATGAATCAACTGTTTCCGCTGAAGATATGTTGTTTGTTTTTTGTTCGGCGCCCTGGCTTTGTTCAGCAAGGTTTTGTACAGGAACAATGTGATATTTTTTTGATAAGGATGAATCAGGTTTAAACTTAAGCGCTTTAACAGAAATAAGCAATGCACTGTCAGATTCTTTTGTGAAGATGGTGATGTTAGCCGTCATGCCCGGCTTCAGTTTTTTATCTTCATTAGGTGCATTAATTAACGTTGTATAAGTAACCACATTTGATGCAGTAGTTGGGTTTAATCTTATTTCCTGCACACGTCCTTTAAATACGTCGTTGATAAATGCGTCCACTGTAAAAGTTGCACGCTGACTATCTGCCACATTACCAATATCAGCTTCATCTACATTTGCTTTTACCAGCATCTTGGTAATATCTTTTGCAATAACAAACAATGTTGGCGTACTAAAACTTGCTGCCACCGTTTGTCCAACACTTATATCTCTTGATAAAACCGTTCCATCTATCGGCGAATAAATACTGGATAAAGAAAGATTTTTTTGTGCCGAACGCAACTGTGCCTGTGCATTGCTTACAGAAGCTTGTGCAGCCCTGTAATTAAACGTTGCATCATCATATTCTGAACGGCTTATGGCGCCAACATCATACAATTGTTTCTCACGGTTATACTGGTTTTGCTGATACACCAATGCACTCTGCTGTTGCGCAACTGTTGCCGCGGCCTGGTCAACCGAAGCCTGGAACAAAGTCTTATCAAGCTCTGCCAGCAACTCACCTTTTTTTACGGTTGAATTAAAATCAACATAAATTTTATTCACCGTTCCTGAAACCTGCGTACCTACGGCAACCGTATCAACAGGCTCAACCGTTCCTGTTGCGGTAACGCTTTCTGCAATATGACCGATTTTTGGCTTGTGCGCCGTTAATGTTGCAACCTGTTCATCTTTCTTAAAAAATAAAAACCATGCTGCAACAAGCGCTATAATAATTGCAAGAATTATAAATATTGTTTTTCTTTTCATCTGTTTATGTTTTGTTGTCAGATGTTATTGTATAAATTGATGATAGCTTGCTTCATAAATGATTATTGTGTTACAGGCACGCCTGTATAAAAGTTATAAATTTTTGTGTATAGTGCCGATGCATACTTTGCCTGCAGAAACGACTGCAAAGCCTGTATATACAAAGTCTTCTGTTGCAAATAATCAACAATATTATAAGAACCAATCCTTAATTGCTCATTGGCTATGCGATACGTTTCTGATGTATATTTTAATTGCTCTTGCGCAGCTATGTATTGCTGCTGTGCATTTTCAACATTAATATATGCCTGTTCAACTTCCTGCGAAAGCGTAACCTTTGTGTTTTGCAAATCAAGCTTTGCTATATCAACATTAATCTTCGCCTTTGCCACATTGGTTCTTGTAACCAGCCTGTCGAAGATGGGCACTGATAATGTAAGCCCGAGGTTCTGGTAAAAATTATTACTTATCTGCGAAAAGTATTTGCCTGATGTGCCTGTGCCTGAAAAATTATTGCCTGAATAAGACGAATTAACTGCACCACCCAGCGACAAAGCCGGTCGCAAACTATATCGTGCTATTGCAACTGAAGTTTGCTGCACCTGCACGTTCACATCAGCACTCTTAACTTCAGGCCTTGTGTTCAATGCAATTTGCTGCGCTTCATTTAAACCGGCAACCAGCGATACAGGTGTAATGGAATCTCCTGCTGCCACATCAAACTTCATAGCGGTGGGCAGTTGCAGAATTTGTTTAAGCGTAAGCACATTTTGCCGCAACGCATTGGAATCAGTTACCAAAATATATTTATCATTAGCCAGCGTTGCCAGCACTTCAAGCAGGTCTTTTCTTGCAATCATGCCCGTATCAAAACGCTGCTGCGATTGCAGCACAACAGCTGCCGAAGTGTTCACCACATCCTGCTGGTACACGATTGTTTCCCTCGCCAGTAAAATATTAAGATACGCCTGCGTGATGCTTAACGTAATATCATTATTAGCCGACTCCACATTAAGGTTGGCAACCTGTTGCGAAAGTTGAGCAGACTGGATATTGTTTTTAATGTAACCGCCATTGTACAAGGTTAAATCTGAATTAGCACCCAAACCTGTTGCAGAATAAAACCCGGAATTATAGTGCGTAACGCCTTCCGTAACCGAGCCTGAAAGGTTTGGCAAACGCTGTGCTTTTGCGGCAATGATGTTTTGCTCATTATACTTTGCATCAAGCCGCAGCGTGTTAATGGTAATGTTGTTTTGCTCAGCGTAATTAATGCAGGTGGCAAGGTTCCATCTTGTAGTATCGTTTGTAATTAAGGTGCTGTCCTGCGCTAACAAACTGCTTTTGCCAATGGTGATTATGATTATTATCAAGAATAATCTTCGCATAAATAATTGCTTGAGTCAATACATATCAAATATATTTCCATGATTACCAATAACTACATTGTTGAGACGTAGTTTAAAAAAGTATAGACGTACGGCTGTTAAATTGATAGTTTAATTGTCAGCAATATATCTTTCTATGCAAAAAGAAACAACGAAAAGTTTGGTTTACTAAATGCGACAAGCGGTGTGTACCTGATGTGTGCAGGATGTGTACGAGATGTGTGCCGCATTTACCATACCTGTTGCATATACCCTGCATACACTCCCCATACATTAACCATACACTCTTCACAGGGAAATGATACACTAAGCATACACTAAACATGCTTTAAGTATGAATTAAAAATTATGAACTGCAAGGCGCTTATGATTTTGATATACCTAATGCTATTTCCACATCTTTTTGAGGAAGGCCTGTGCAAGTGCAAAACTCTTTAATAGTAAGCAGGTGCTTTTTAGTTTTGTTAAGCTCGAGCTTTACATCCTTAATCATCGTGCGGCTTTGTCTTGCACTTTTGCCGGTAATTATCTGTACATCCTGCGAGTAGATGCATAGGCGTTTCATGAACTTGAAAATTTATGTTAGCAATGGTTTTTATAGTTGTTGAAATCATTAATAATTTTTATGCGAGTTAGTTTTTATGATAGCTTATCCTGTTAGCTGGTTTCGGGCGTCTAATATATACTGTTTATTTTTATGTATGTTGTTTTCCGGGGTAAGTTGATAACCGTAAAAGACGGATGTTGTTATTATGTACTTTTTTATTTTATCCAAGTATGTCTTTATCTGCTTCGATGAATGCTTTGCATTTATTCTCTTAACTTTTTTTTCCTGACAAAAAAAGTAACAAAAAAGTCAAGAACGAACAATAAGCAACATGTTCGTTCATTAGCCCTGATGGGTCTTTTGTACTAATGCCCTTCGAGCTAACTATTGTTGGCTGATGTTAGAATTGGAATGTTGCGGTTTTATATAACCGCACAGTACTTTTAGCCAGCGCACATTAGTTTTACAAAGAGACTATGGGAAGAAAGAAATTGGAAATTATTTACTGCATCGTTCCCTGGCAAGAGACAAACGCCGGGCAATATCATAATATAAGTTAAATACTTTATCTTTCATCTCATATTTCTTCAAAATGAATGAAGGTATAAAGAACGAAGTTGATAGATTTGTTTCTAACTGCACAATCAAAAGAAAGCTTCTTCAAAATAAAGGTTTATCAGATGGTAAAACTAAAAAGACATTAACTGTAACATCAGCAGCACTTGCAATTTTTTCAGCGGGTGCAATTACCACTGTATTAATAAAATATTTGGGGAATAGTTTTTTACAAATATTTGCCGCAATTACATCTGGAGTTTCAGGGATTATCTCAATTATTATTACAATTTATTATTCTGATGATGATACTAAAAAGGCTTTAGAAGGCTCATCAAAATATCTGATGATTCGGGAAAAAGCAAACAGACTGTTGTATAAACCAAATTCAACTGATAAGGAAATATATGATGAGCTTGAAAAACTTCAAACAGAATATGCTAACCTTGATGAAGAATACTCCAAATTTTTAAAATACATTTATGACCAAAGGGATACCTCAAGCACAGCACCTGTACCACGATATCCACGCAAAAAAGATAGATATTTTGGCACCAAATAACAGCCACCACCTGAATGTAAGAACATAGAATTTTTTTTCACTTTTTTATCCATTCAAGTATATTTTTAAGTGTTTCGATGAATCTACACATTTCTATTTTACTTTTTTTCCTGACAAAAAAAAGTAACAAAAAAGTCAAGCACGCATTATAAGCAACACATGTGTGCCTTAGCCCCTAGTTTAGCTTTTGTACTATTGCTCTCCGAGCGACTATTGTTGGTTGTTGATGTTATTGTAAAGTTGCAGATGGTGGAATTGAAGCTGTAAAGTACCAATTGATAGCGAAAACATTCAACACTTCATTCCTTGACAGGAGACGATGCAGGACGATTAAATCAGGAAAAGAGATTGGCTTTTGGGCTGCTAATACCGCAATGTCGTTTCTGCGCACATGGCTATGCTAACAGACATTGCGGGGAAGGAAAGCTTTTTTGCAATGTCCCGGATAGTTTATATAAATGTCGAGTTTCATAGAAAGGCTGGTATTCATATATTTCGATGTTGCTGGTGTTTTGCACCAACAACAAATATAGCCTGGTAAGTTGTTTAGTCAGTGATCAACAAAGGCGGGAAGCGGGAATTTCTACCTTATTGTAAAGGGTGAATTTTTCTAATTGGTTGGTCTTACCAACCAGCGCACTGTCTTATTATTCCGGTAGGTGCGGACACCTACCGGATAGAAAAAATTGTATAAAGATTGATTAAAAAAAAGAGGCGATGATTGGGCAGTGGAAACAAAACGTATAGTAAATAAGACCGCAATGTTCTTGCTTGCACAAATGGCTTTGAGAAAGAGACATTGCGGAAAAGGAAAGGATAAGTTGATGACCGGAAAAGACGAGTTGTTCTTTTTACTTTTTTTCTTGACAAAAAAAGTAACAAAAAAGGTCAAGGACAAATGATAAGCAACACATTTGTCCATAAGCCCTGATTTGGGCTTTGTACTATTGCCTCTCCAAGCTGACTATTGTTGGTTAATGATGTAATTGGAATAGTTGGAGATAATGGAGTTTGTTTTAATATTTGCATTATGGGGAGGTTGATGTATTTGTTGATGAAGAACACCAACAAAGGCAGAAAATATTTTACAACAAGTTTTTATTTTTACTTCTGAATGGATGATAAAACAACGGATAATGAAAATACGGTTTCAGATAAAAAATCTGAAATTAACTTATTTTCAAAAGCGCCTCTTTGGTTAGGTATTGGATTAGTGGTGGTTATTATTCTTCTAGTCATCTTTATTCCATGTCCTACTCAAAACCAATATTTTGTATTTAGAATTATTATTGCCTTGGCTTCTGCTGGTCTGGCAAGCATTATTCCAGGGTCTCTTAATGTAAATGTCAATAAAGGCATAACAGCCGGCGGTGCGCTTGGAGTATTTGCTATAATTTATTTCTTTGATCCTGCTTCTTCTGTTGCTGAAAATAAATGCGATCAGGAAACATTTACGTTCACGGTATTTGTTCATGGCAGAAAGGGGAAAGAAGATAAGATACTTACGGGTCAGGGTCAGGTTTGTATGTATCTTAATTCAATGCCGGATAAAGTGAATATTGACGACGATGGAAAAGCAACATTTACTGAAATTTCTCCTACCTTTCTTAATTCAAAAGTCAGGATAACAATTAATCATCCTCAACCTTACCAATCAACTCATCCTGATTCGCTATACGTATTAAAAAAAGATGGAGTAATATATCTTGAAACTGATTTATATGGCATGGATGAAATTTTTGGAGAAGTAATAGATTCTAAAACAGATCAATATTTAGATAGTGTTCGTGTAAGCATTCTCGATATTGATGCATATACAAACAAAAACGGCTGGTTTGATCTCCATATTCCTTCCGAAAAACAAAATAAGTTTCAAAGAGTTTCTTTTGATAAAAAAGGATATGAACGCCAGGTGTATGATTCGGTTCCTGTACATACCAGGCAACCATTCAGCCTGACCATGAAAAAGATTGCCGGTTAATGCTTTAATTAGAGTGTTATGAAACGCATAGCCTTTTCATTGTGGCTATCTTTAGTTTGTTCAGCTTTTATGAATGTTCATGCACAAAATGACATTAAGCTTCCAGGTGTAATTGCCATGCAGAACAGCCAATATAATACAGGTCATAGGATATATATAGCTGATGCAAATATAAAATCTACGGCTAAATGCACACCCACAACCAGTGATAGTAAAGGGGAATTTACGCTGGTATTTTCTGATAAGCCGGCAGGTGACGCTGCTACTGTATTTGTTAATAAGGATGGTTTGGAAGTTGTGAACGAAAAAGATTTGGAAGAGGCTGCTGTTGTTGGACGCCTTGCCCCTCTTCAGGTATATATGTGCAAAAAAGGAGAACTGGAAGCTAATAAAGAAGCTTATTATTTAATCTCTGACAGCGCTATACAGAGTATTTACAATGCGAGATTAAAAATTTTATTGCAAAAACAAGGTAAAGAATACAATACAACAATAATTTCTTTGGAAAAAGAACTGAAGGATACAATTAAAAATTCAGATGAAGCAATAACCGCATTAAATGAGCAGTTGCAAGCACAGAAAAAACAGGTTAAAGACGCAATAGGTGAGTTTGCTATTGTAAATCTTGATGACCAATCTGAAACATATCAACGGGCTTTTGCTAAATTTAAAAAAGGAAATATAGATACTGCTTTAGCAATACTTGATAAAGTAAATCTTGAACAACGCCTTCAGACTAATACAGAACAAATACAAAAAGAAAAATCTGAGGTTGATACTATAAATGAAAATATTGAATTAAAACAACAGCAGATACATCAGGATGTTGAACAGGCTCTTTTTGACGCCCGCATGCACAAGCTTAAATATCAATTTGAAGAAACAGAAGCCAGCTACGATTTGGTAATAAAATATGATAGCACTAATTACGATTATTATCAAGAATACGTTGAATTTTTAATTCAAATAAAAAACTTCGACAAGGCCGTAGTAATTTCTAAAGATGCTTTAAAGATTTTTAACAACCTGGATCAAACCAACTCCTTAAATAAGTGGCACGTTGCAGAAACTGAACTCACTTTAGGCGGGTGCTATTTTCTAAGTTATGATTTTTTGACTGCTCAGCAATATTATATTAAATGTTCTAAATTGGATGATGAATTGTTGAAGACAGATTCTCTTTTGTATGAACCGAAAATAATTACGCAAAAAATTCTTTTAGCTTCTTCCTATGAGGTTCAGAAAGACAGTGCGAAAGCGGAACAGATTTTTGTGGAAGCTCTGAATATTCAAAAAAAATTTACACAACCAGATTCAATCTATTGGGCTAACCTTGCTTTTATTGAAGAAAATCTGGGAGTCTTTTATTATTACCAAAACAATTTTGTAAAAGCGGACTCTTTTTTTAATGATGCTTTGGATATTTTACTTGCTCCGGGGCATTATGATGAAACAATGTATGCTTCTGTTAAAAAAGATTTGGGAGATTTATATAAAGAAACAGGTGAATACGAAAAAGCTGAGAACGCTTACAATGATGCACTTAAAATTTATAAAAAAAATGCTGAAAAATATCCGTTATCACTTAAAGACGTTGCATATATACAAAGATACCTTGGTAAGGTGTATTTTGAAAGAGGAAATTACAATATAACTGAGAGCTTTTTTATACAGTCTTTAAGCAATTATGATAGTTTAATCAGAATGCATGCTTATGGTTTTGAACAAGATATGGCTGGTTTGAAAATTGATCTCGGAGTTTTATACGACAGAATGGACAACTCTGCTAAATCTGAATCTTACAATCTTGAATCACTTGATTTCTTTGACAGCTTATCGCAATCGCATCCTAATGAATACAAATTGGAAATAGCGGAAATAAAAAATAATCTTGGGAATATATATTATAAAAAGAAAGATTATACTAAAGCCGAAGCTTATTATTTAGACGCTCTTGACACGCGTGAACAATTAGCAGACAAAGACTCCGCAGAAACACAAACTAATTTGGGAATTCTATATACCCATACGGGTGATTATACTAAATCAGAATTTTTTTATCTCGAATCATTGAATGGGTATAAGCATTTAGCTGTATCAAATCCCAGAAAATATGAGCCAGAAGTTGCAAGAACAGAAAACCATCTTGGATTTATGTATGAAAATGAAAAAGATTATGCGCAGGCAGAAGTTAGTTATTTAAATTCATTTTATATATGGGAAAAATTAGTAAAATCAGACTCAGGTTTAAATGGAGATTTGGCAGATACAGAAAATGATTTGGGAGTATTATACTTTGATATGAGAGATTATGACAAAGCAGAAACTTTTTATCTTAAATCGCTGGAAGGCTATGAAATCTTATCCAAAGTAAATCCAGAAAATTATGAATTGGATATAGCGCGAACAGAAGATTATCTTGGAATTTTGTATGAAAGCGAAAAAAATTACGATAAAGCCGAGACTGCAATAGTAAACGCATTAAAGGTAAAGGATCATTTGGCTTTAGAAAATCCTGATGCTTTTGAAAATGATTACTTCAGTACGCAAATTAAGCTTATCACATTATACCGGCATATATTGAAAAACTCTAAAAGCGATTCAGTTCAATTGAAATATTCTGCAGCTATTACTTTAATGTATGAAAAGCTTTATAAAAAATCGCTTAACGAAAACCCTTTATCAAATATTGCAGTAAGTGATTGTGGTAATCTTGCATGGCATCTTTTATTTATAAAAAAATTTAAAGAAGCTGAAACTGCAGCAAACTGGGCGTTACAAATAGATAGCAGTCAAACCTGGATTAAAGTTATTCATGCAAATGCATTGCTTTTCCAGGGCAGGTTAACAGAAGCGGAAAAAGAGTATTTAAATTGTCTTAGCGAAATAAAAGGTCAGGATGATAAACCCTATAAAAAAAGCATTATTGATGAGCTAAATCTTTTAGAAGATGCTGGCGTAACCCATCCTGATATAAATAAAATAAGAGATTTGATGAACAAGTAAATCAGTTAGATTGGCTTACTAATGCTATACATTATTAATGCAGTTACCAAACTTCAACAAACAATTAAACTTACTGCCCTGAAACCAAGTATGTGAAACTCTGCTCAAGTTGATATGGAACAAGTCTGTCATTAACGGAAGCAGGCAACCATTTAGGACTGTTTTTTAGTACACGTAATACATCTTCACCTGTACCATAACCCGGGTCTGAAACCAGTTTTATTTCTGTTACATTTCCGCTGGTATCAATTACATAACTTGCTGAAACAATATATGTACCTTTTGGTGCTTTATGGTCTTCTGCTGCAGAAGGACTTATGTTTAACATAAGATATGCATTCCATGCATTGTCACCACCGGGAAAACCTGCGGCAAGGTAAACGCTGTCATTCTCAATATCAGGTTTTCTTGTGTCAACAATGCTGGTATCCTGAGCATGCAGGCGTAATAATAATAAAGTAAGGCCAGTAACTAATATTATCTTCATAAAATAACAGATAATGCTTTAGCAAGATAATCAATCTCATCATTTTATTTTTCATAATAATTCTATTAATCAAAATTTTACCTGTTCATTACTTTATTTTAAAACAAACTTTATAAAAATCGCTTGATGGAAATCCTCCATCAAAATATTATCCCAAATGATTATAGTAATTTATCTTGGTGTCTGTTATTTATAAAAATTTTAAAGAAATTGGAAATATTACCAACTAAGTGTCACAAACAGACAGACGAAAAGATTGCTAAATAATTTTAACTTAGAACTATGAAACTCATAACCTGCCTGCCCGCGTTATGTTTTGTTTGCTCTGTTTTTATTAATGCGCATGCCCAAAATGATATTTCACTACCGGGAGTAATTGCCATGCAAAACAGCCATTACAAGACAGGCCATAAAATATACATAGCAGCAGCGAATGTAAAATCAACTACTAAATGCACGCCTACAACCAGTGATAGTAAAGGTGAGTTTACTTTGGTATTTTCTGATAAGCCGGCAGGTGATGCGGTTACAGTATTTGTTGATAAGGATGGCTTGGAGGTGGTAAACGATAAAGATTTGGAAGAAGCAGCTATTGTTGGACGCCTTGCTCCTCTTCAGATATACATGTGCAAAAAAGGAGATCTCGAAGCAAATAAAGAAGCCTATTATTTAATTTCCGACAGTGCCATACAAAGTATTTATAATCTAAGATTAAAAGCTTTGTTGCAAAAAGAAGGCAAAGAGTATAATGCAGTGATAGCTTCTTTGGAAAAAGAATTAAAGGATACAATTAAAAATTCAGACGAAGCTATAGCAGCCTTAAATCAACAGCTGCAAACGCAGAAAAAACAGGTTAAAGACGTGGTAGATCAATTTGCTATTGTAAACCTCGATGACCAATCTGAAACATATCAAAGAGCTTTTGCTGCATTCACAAAAGGGGATATAGATACAGCCCTTGCAATACTCGACAGCGTGGATCTTGAAAAACGTCTTCAGACTAATACAGAACAGGTACAAAAAGAACAAGCCGAAGACACAGCTATAAAAGAAAATATTGCATTAAAACAACAACAAATACATGAAGATATTGAGCAGGCACTTTTAGATGCACGTATGCACAAACTAAAGTATCAGTTTAAAGAAACAGAAGCCAGTTATGATCTTGTGTTGAAATATGACAGTTTAAATTTTGAAGCAATCACTGAATATTATTATTTTTTAGAAGACACTAAAAACTATCAAAAGGCAATTGTTATGCTTGAAAATTCATTAAAAAATTTTCAAAATATTGATCAAACTGATTATTTAGTTAAATGGCATACTGCTGTTATGCAAACAACAATCGGGATTTGTTATTTCGAGTTGTATGAATATTCAGAGTCTGAGAAAGCTTACAATAAGGGTTTACTTATAGAAAATGAACTGGCTGAAATTGACCCTGAATTTTACCTTCCTAAAATAGCAGGTGAAAAATTTTTACTTGCACTGTTATATGAAGAAAAAAAAGATTACAACAAGGCTGAACCTTTATTTCTTGAGGCTTTAAACGCTTACAAAAAACTTTCAATAAAAAACCAGGAAGCTGTTGAGCCCGATATTATAAATGCAGAAAGCAGTTTGGCTTATTTTTATTCAGAATGTAAAAATGATAATGCAAAAGCAGAATTTATTTACAACGATGCTTTACAGCGCGACAAGAGTTATGGTAAATATGACGTTAGTATTGACGCTATTTTGCAAGATGATATGGGACAATTTTACATGAAACAACATGAATATGCAAAAGCAGATACCTTTCTTAATAACGCCCTTGCATTATATAAATCAGAAGCTTCAGAAAATTTCTTAGAGTATGGCAGTGATATAGTAGATATGCAGGTTGATTTAGGAAATTTATACCGCGATGAAAAAAATTATAAAAAGGCAGATAGTATTTATAAAGATGCATTAAAAGCGGTAAATAACCTTATTAAGTCTAATGCGAATGGCTTCCTGCCTCAGGCAGCAGATATAAAGTCAAATCTTGGAATATTATATGATGACATGAAAAATTATGCTGATGCTGAATCTTATTATCTCGAATCGCTTGACATGTACCAAAACCTGTCATACCAAAACCCGGTAAAATACAAACCCGAAATAGCAAGAACCCAAAACAACATGGGACTTATGTATGAAAATAAAAAAGATTATATAAAAGCTGAGCAGGCCTTTTTAATTGCACTAAATATACGGGATAGTTCAGTAAAATCCGATTCCAGTTTTTATGGAGATTTGGCAGTCACCCAAAATGATTTTGGAGCATTCTATGAAAAAACAGGAGATCATGTTAAATCAGAATCTTTTTATCTCAAATCATTAGATATTAACAAGCGATTGTCTGTAATTAATCCAAAAATATATGAACAGGAAGTTGCAAGAACAGCCAATAATCTTGGACTCATGTATGAAAATGAAAAGGATTATAAAAAAGCAGAATCCAACTATTTAACTGCTCTTGCAATACGGGAAAATCTAGTAAAATCTGACTCAGTTTTTTATAGTGATTTGTCAGACACATACAGCGATTTAGGAATATTATATGATGATACAAAAGATTATGCTAAGTCAGAATCATTTTATCTTAAATCGCTGGATGAATATGAACACTTATCTAAAATAAATTCCATAAAATATAAACCCGAAATAGCAAGAACCGAAAATAATCTTGGGCTTATGTATGACAACAAAAAAGATTATAAAAAGGCAGAAGATGCTTATTTAAATGCACTTTCTATACGCGAACAATTGGTAAAATCAGATTCAAGTTTATATGGAGATTTGGGAGAGACACAAAATGATTTGGGTGTATTATATAATGATGATAGAGATTATTTAAAAGCAGAACTTTTTTATCTTAAATCTATTAGTAATTACGAATCTATAAATAAAATAAATTTTGAAGAGTATGAAAGAGATTGTTTTAGCACGCAGATGAATTTAATTAATCTATATAAAGACACATTAGATAGTTTATACAATGATTCTATTCAATTAAAATATTATAATTTAACTGTATCATTTTATGAAAAACTTTATAAAAAATCGCTCATAGAAAATCCTTTGTCAAATATTGAGACAGATGATTGTGGCGATTTAT
Organism: Chitinophagaceae bacterium; assembly: GCA_903642275.1. Taxonomy (GTDB): domain Bacteria; phylum Bacteroidota; class Bacteroidia; order Chitinophagales; family Chitinophagaceae; genus Parafilimonas. The sequence continues at coordinate 1,173 of CAHJWK010000025.1, read as the reverse complement.
CCTGGAATTTATTATTTATAAAAAAATTTAAAGAAGCTGAAATTGCTGCTAACTGGGCATTACAATTAGACAGCAGTCAAACCTGGATTAAAATAAATCATGCTCATGCATTGCTTTTTCAGGGGAAATTTGGAGAGGCAGAAAAAGAATATTTAAGTCTTAAAGGTTTAAAAGATGAAGATGGTAAACCCTTAAAAAATAGCATTCTTGAAGACCTGAGTAGTTTAGAAAAAGCAGGTATAACCAATGATGATGTAAATAAAATAAGAGGTTTAATAGATGAGTAAGCTTTGCAAATAATTTTCTCTAATCAAACAAACCCTTGCTCACACTTTTACCTTCATTGCGTTGGGCTTTTTTAAACGTTGTGTTATCTGAGTTGCCTGGCAGTTGTGGTTTCTTATATTAACCAATTCAATAGGTTAAACATTTTTTTTAGCAGAAGATGATGTTAGACAGTAAACGCACTTGCCTGCTAAAGAGATACTGCAACAAGAGAAAGATAAATTTTCAATTATTATTCTTCAGCTTTTCAAGTTTTTGCCTGCCACTATCATTTTTAGGATTAATTTTTACTGACATTTCATAATTCTTAATTGCTTCACTTTTGTTTTTGTTATCTGCATACGCTTCACCTAAACTATCATAAACATTCCATGATTTTGGAAACAGTTTTACATTCAGCATGAACACTTCGATAGCATCATTATATTTCTTTGCGTTCAGTAATTGATAGCCCGTTGCATTTACATTATTTTCTATAGTGCCGGAATCTGCGGTAGTATAAGACCTTAAATCAACTGTAAAAAATGTAACAAATTTCCAGCTATTATTCACTTTAACCAATGTTATGTATTCGTGAGACGATGTTATGGTGTCACCACTAACTATATAATGCCGGTCGTGCTCTATAGTTGCAAGGTTACTGCCTTCATTAATTATAAAATTTGCATCTGCAAACCGGTATTTGTTAGTACTGTCACGCTGATTGTAAATATCTGTAACCAGCGGGCTAATATTTTGCCAGCCAATTAAGTTATACTGGTAACCGTTGCCGCTGGAACCGAATGTTGTTGTTTCATCCTGTACGAAAAAATTTTTCCAGGCAGTTGTATCGCCTTTTAATCTGGCATCTGTTTCCATTTTTATAGTTTGCCTTATAGCATCTTCATC